>JAJYDH010000022.1 GCA_021777685.1 Planctomycetota bacterium
GGCATGTGGACGGCTCGGTATTTCGCGAGCAGCGCCTCCAACTCGCGGAAGGGATCGTCGGACGGGGACCAGGTGGCCGGGGAGGACTCGCGAGGGTCGAAGACGCTGTACTCGCGGCCCCTCGCCTCGAAGCGGAGGAACGGCTCGGTCCCGAGGAAGCTGAACCGGCCGACCTTCTCGCCGCCGACGACGCTCTCGAACAGGAACGAGGGGGCCGAGCGCTCGACCTTGCGGAAGGCCGAGACGGGCGTGAGGCCGTCACCAGTCAACTGACGGTAGACCGGGACGCAGGCCGCCTGTCCGGCCCACCGGGCGAAGTCCTCGAACGCGGGGCGATGGACGGGCATGGACGGGGGCCTCGGTCGAGGGCCGGCGGCGGGAGGGTGACGGGCGAATCGGGAGATCGATCTTAGCACCCGCCCGGCGCCCGGGCAAGCCTCGCCGTGCGTGCCGACGGGCCGGACACGGGCCTCGCGTATCGGGTTCGAAACTTATTGCAAACCAACGGCATACGGCGGGGCCCCGCGTCCAGGACGGCCGGGCGATCGGCCGCCGGGTTGCTTGACAGCGCCCGGGGGGGGATTACAATGAAGTCTACATTCCACGATCCCCCGAGACCCGACCAAGGCCCGGTTTTCCGGGGAACTCGCGCCGGGTGGCGGCGAGGCGCGTGCCGCCGTGGGAACGGAGGAGGATGGTGATGAAGTGTCAGCGATGCCCGAAACCGGCGACATTCCACATCACCGACATCGAGCGCGGCAAGCCCAAGGAATTCCACTTCTGCGACGAGCACGCCCGGCAGCACCTCTCCCCCTCCTCCGAGGCCGGCGACAAGGCCGACATCAGCAGCCTGGCCGAGAAGCTCAGCCAGGGCGGGCTGGAGAAGGCCCGCGAGACCTCAGCGGCCGACAAGCAGGTCTGCCCGTGCTGCCAGATGAGCTTCCAGGAGTTCCGGAACACCGGACGGCTGGGCTGCCCCTATGATTACGAGGTCTTCCGCGACGAGCTGATGCCGCTCCTGGAGAACATCCACGAGGAGACCCGGCATACCGGCAAGTTCCCCCGGCGAGCCCCGAGGGACCCGGTCCGCCAGACCGAGCTGATCCAGCTCCGCAACGAGCAGAAGCGGGCCATCGCCGCCGAGGATTACGAGATGGCCGCGAGGATCAGGGACAAGATCAAGGCGATCGAATTCGACCAGGGACGTTGATCGAGTCCCGTCCGGCGGCCCGATGGGCCCTTCGAGAATATCCCCCGGCCTCGCCGCCGGGGGCGGATTGAAACCATGACCTGCCAGCGGTGTCACGAAGAGGCGGCCGTCCACCTGACCGAGACGGTCGACGGCCGCCGCCGAGAGCTTCATCTCTGCGTCCCCTGCGCCCGGGAGGCCGGCCTCTCCCTGCCGGCGTCGCCGCCCAAGCTCGGGCTCGACCAGGTCGTCCAGGGGCTGATCGTGGCCCACGTCGGCGAGCTCGTGGGCGAGCTGGCCGAGCTGACCTGCCCCGACTGCGGCGTCCGCTTCATGGAGTTCCGGACCCTGGGCCGCCTCGGCTGCCCGACCGATTACCAGGTCTTCGCCCGGGGGCTGCTCCCCCTCCTGGGCCGGTCGCAAGGGGCGACCCGCCACGTCGGCAAGTCGCCCCGGCGGCCCTCGGTCGCCTCCGATCGCCCTCGCCTCCGCCTCCGCTCCGAATTCCGCGCCGCGATCGCCCTCGAGGACTACGAGAGGGCCGCGAGCCTCCGCGACCAGCTCCGCTCCAAGGATGCCGACCGATGAACCTGGACGACCTGACCCGAACTTCCGGCGAGTGGCTCCGAGGCACCGGCCCCGAGAGCGACATCGTCATGTGCTCGCGCATCAGGCTGGCGCGGAACCTCAACGACTTCCCGTTCATCAACCGCGCCAGCCGGCTGGAACGGACCGAGATCGAGTCGGTCGTCAAGTCGAGCCTGCCCCACCTCGACGACGACCTCAGATTCCTCGACGTCAACAACCTGAGCAAGCTCGACTGCCTGTTCCTCAAGGAGCGCCAGCTCATCTCCGGCGAGCTGGCCAACGCCGACGGGCCCCGGGGCGTCGCCTTCTCGCCCCACGAGAACGTCTCGATCATGGTCAATGAGGAGGACCACCTGCGCATCCAGGTGATGCTCTCCGGCCTGTCGCTCCAGGAGGTCTGGGAGCGGATCAACCGCCTCGACGACCAGCTCGAAGAGCGGATGGCCTACGCCTTCAGCTCGACCCTCGGCTACCTGACCGCCTGCCCCACCAACGTCGGCACCGGCATCCGGGTCGGCGTGATGCTCCACCTCCCCGCCCTGGTGCAGACCAAGCAGATCGACAAGGTCTTCCGCGCCCTCCAGAAGATCAACCTGGCCGTCCGAGGCCTCTACGGCGAGGGGACCCAGGCCTTCGGCGACTTCTACCAGATCTCCAACCAGCAGACCCTCGGCAAGAGCGAGCAGGAGCTGATCCGCAACATCAGCGAGGTCGTCCCTCAGATCATCGAGTACGAGCGCAAGGCCCGCCAGCAGCTCGTCAGCGAGAAGCGACAGCACCTCCACGACCAGGTCAGCCGGGCCTACGGCGTGCTCAAGACGGCGCACACGATCTCCAGCGAGGAGACCATGCACCTGCTCTCCAGCGTCCGGATGGGGATCAACCTCGGCCTGATCGACGACCTGGCGATCCCGACGGTCAACGAGCTGTTCATCCACACCCAGCCGGCCCACCTCCAGAAGATTCAGGGCTCGCCGCTGGTCGTCGACGAGCGGAACGTCGCCCGCGCCTCGTACCTCCGGAGCCGGCTCTCCAACGGCCGGGCCCCGGCCGAGGAGTGATCCGGCTCAGTCGTCGATCGGCAGGGTCTCCGCGTCCTCGGGCCGGGCCGGGACCTCGGCCGGGGGGGCCGGCTCCATTTCGTTCCTGCCGAAGATCAGAGCGTCGACCGAGTACGGGTGATTCTCCAGGGGCGAGAGCCAGATCAGGGCGGCCTGCGTGAGCAAGGTCGGCAGGTTCGTCGTCATCATGACCGCGAGGTTCGACGCGACCCCCGAGCCTGGGGTGTAGAACTGCCAGTTCCCGGGGGTTCCCCGCCCGGCGAGGACGACCTCGATGATCGCGAAGATGGGGACTAGCAGGCTGAAGAAGCCCGCCGCGATCGACGCCACCTTGGTCAGGAAGCCGAGGATCAGCGCCAGGCCGAGGCCGATGGCGACGTAGGGCAGGCCCAGCAAGAACGGTTCGAGCATCGAGGCGGATGGGCTCTGCAACCAGGGGCGGGCGCCAACCATCCCATTCTGCGCCCCGAAGTAGCCGACCAGGCCCGAGCCGAGCAGGGAGAGGCCGACGCCCATCCTGAGCAAGAACGCCACCCAGCGGCGGATGGCCCGGCCGGGGTCGGGGCCGAGGGCCTCCCAGGGCGCCGGGGCGGACGAGGGCATGGCCATCGGGCTTCCTCCTCGGGATTCGACGACGGATGACGGCGGGATGATCCTCAGCATTATTGCCCGGCCGGTCCGTCGTCGCCAGTGGCGGCGATGGCGGCCCGCCGGCCGGTTTCAGGCCGAATCCTCTGGAGGGAGGGATCGAAGTCGAATCACCCCATCTGCGTCTCGCGGATCTTCCGCATGACCGGGCCGATCAGCTCGGGGGGGACGAATCGCCCCAAAGCCTCCTCCTTGCCGAACCAGGCGACCTGCTTGATGAGGCTGCTGGAGACGTGCGAGTACTCGCCGTCGGCCATGAGGAAAACCGTCTCGATCGAGGGGTCGAGCCGTTGGTTTGTCATGGTCATGGAGAACTCGTACTCCATGTCCGAGAGCGTCCGGAGGCCGCGGAGAATCACCCGGGCGCCGATCTTCCGGACGAAGTGGACCGTCAGCCCCTCCAGGGCCTCGACCGACACGTTCGAGAACGGCGCGACCACCTGCCGGGCCAACTCGACCCGCTCCTCGATCGTGAACAGCGACTGCTTGTTCGGGTTGATGCCGATCGCCACGACCAGATGGTCGAAAAGCGTCCGGCCCCGGCCGATCACGTCGAGATGCCCCAGCGTCAGTGGGTCGAACGTCCCGGTGAAGACGGCGGTGCGAGAGGCTTCGTGAGGTTGGGCCATCGATGGGTCCGGGGGGGTGTTCGGCTATCCGGCGGAGCCGAGGGCCTCGGCCAGGCGTGCCAGGTCCGCCTCGTCGTTGTAAATGTGCGGGCTCACGCGGAGCCGGCCGCGCCGGCAGGCCAGGGCGATCCCTCGCTCTCGGAGGGCGAAGGCGAAGTCGTTCGGGTCGACCCCCGGCTTCTCCAGGGCGACGATCCCGGCGACGTCCTCGGGACGGTCCGAGCCGTACACCGTCCAGCCGGCCTTCCGGGCGATCTCGCGGACCGCCTCGGCACGGTCGAGGATGCGCCGGGAGACGACCTCGGGGCCGATCTCCAGGAACAGTTCCAGGCTCCTCGCGAACGCCTGGAGCGGGGCCATTCCGAACGTCCCGCCCTCCCATCGCGAGGCGTCGGGCTTGAGCGTAAAGTCGATCCCCGGCGCGTTGTACGACGAGACCACGCTCTTCCACCCCACGCCGATCGGCCTCAGCCGGTCGATCCAGTCGCGGCGGATGTAGAGCAGGCCCGCCCCCTCGGGCCCGAGCAGCCACTTGTGCCCGTCGGCCGCGAGGAAGTCGATCGGCGTCCTCCGGACGTCGATCGTCAACGGGCCCAGCCCCTGGATCGCGTCGACGAAGAACGCGATGCCTCGCGCCCGGCAGAGTTCCGAGAGAGCGTCCAGGTCGTTCCGGAAGCCCGAGGCGAATTCGACATGGCTGATCGTCAGGACTTTCGTGGTCCGGTCGATCGCCCGGGCGATGTCGTCGACCCAGATCCGGCCGTCGGGACGGGTGGGGACGGTCCGGAGGGTCACACCCCGGTCGGCCAGGTTCATCCAGGGGTAGAGGTTCGAGGGGTATTCCTCCTCCGCCGTCACGACCGAGTCCCCCTCCTTCCAGGGGAACCCCTCGGCGATCAGCCCGATCCCCTGCGTGGTGTTGTTGATGAAGGCGATCTCGTCGACCTCGGCGTGAATCAGGTGGGCGCAGGCGGCCCGCGCGCCCTCGACCTTCCGGCCCCAGTTCGGCCAGTGGACCACACCGTTCCGCTCGACGTCGTCGGCCCACTCGCGCAAAGCGTCGGCCGACCGCCTCGGCAGCGGCGAGACGGCGGCATGATCGAAATAGGCCCAGCGCTCGGCGACCGGGAATTCTCGGAGTCGCAAGGCGTCCCAGTCCATCGCGTTCGCTCCTCGGATCGGCCTGGGTCCCTCGGTCCGGAGGGGCGCCGGCGATGCGTCAGCCTAACCGACCGACCTGGCGCGCGGCCATCCCATTCGACCGAACGGTCGCGGTCGGGAGTGACCTCGGGTTCCCATTTCCGACAGGACGAATGGAGAAACGGGCGGCGATGTTGACAACCCTTTCAAAGGAGATCTTGCAGGCTCGACGCATTTATCATTCGAAAAAGCTTGTTTCGCAAGAACTTGTCGTCCGATCCGGGGACCGGCCGATTGACATGGCACGCGAAGTGCTTCTACTGCGTGGCGTCTCTCGGAAGAAGGAACCATCCGATTTTCCAACTGGAGTGGGAGAGATCCATGCTGGTCTTGAGCAGGAAGCTGGGCGAGAAGATCCTGATCGGCGACTCGATCGTCCTGACGGTCGTGAAGATCGACCGCAACCAGATCCGTCTGGGCATCGAGGCCCCCTCCGACGTGGCCATCTTCCGAGAGGAGATCGCCCCCTCCCACGCCGATAAGGTCGTCGCCACCGCGGCCGTCGAACGCGTCTGAGGCGCGTTCGAGCCGGAGGTCCCTCGGAGATCGAGCGGGACTTTTCCTGTTCGAGTCGATCGGCCACACCCTACCAGGGGCTCACGTGCGAGGCCAGGCCGCGTCGAGCGAGCGCTTGACCCGGTCCGCGATCCCTCGCGGCCCCAGACCCGCCAGCGACGGGCAATTCCCCAGCGGCTCGACCGTCACCGGGCCGTCATACCGTTCCCTCGCCAACATTTCCAGGAAACCACGGACGTCGATCGCACCGTTGTCACCGGGCAGGCCCCGGTCGGCGTCAACGATCCGGGACCGGTCGCCCGTCGCCGAGGGTGGCAGGTCCGCGACGTGGGCCCAGACTACCCGTTCCACGCCCCAGGCCAGCGCCGCGTCGACCGGCTCGCCGGCGGCGAAGAGGTGGAACGCGTCGACGAGGATGCCGAGGTTGGGCGCCTCGTCCCAGATCGGGCCGAGTTCCCGGTCGAGGTCCGCCATCCGGCGGACGAATGGTTCGCGGCGGCCCGTTCGGGATGACTCGACGCCGATCACTTCCAGGCCGAGCCGGATGTCGTGCTCGTTGAGCACCCTGGCGATCGTGCCGATCCGTCCGATGTGGAAGGCGGCGACCTCGGCGTGGTCGTTTGACCAATCCGGCATCTCGGGCAGGACCCAGGTGCCGGTCCGTGTCAGGCCGAGCGACGCCGCGACCTCGGCCAGGCGAGGGAGCGCCGCGAGGTCGCGCCGGAAGGTCGCCTCGTCGCTTTTCCAGTCCACCGGCAGCGGGAAGGCGCCCCCTCGGAGGCCGAGGACGTCCATTCGGGAGCAGAGCGCCCGCGAGTCCTCCCCCGCCTCGGTCAGGTCCCGGACGAGGAGGTCGACCCCCTCGAAGCCCGCCCCGGCGGCGATCTCGATCGTCGAGGCCGCCGAGAGCCCGAACAGGCCGACGGCCCTGGCGTTGAAGCTGGAAAACATCGAGTCCTCATCCCGAAGCTCGACTGCGGCGGGCCCTCATGTTGGGACGCGAAGACGCGGGCACTCGGCATTCATGGACGATACCAAGGCGTCGATGTCGCGCCAAAGGCCCAGCTTGTTAGAAAAGCCGACGTATCACTCACGGGTATAATCCCGGCCCACCTGCTCATGATCGTAAATCTCTTGCACCCGCTCGACCAGTCGGCTTCGATGCTCCCCGACCTTGCGCAGGGTTTGTTGGCGGACCCAGCGAGGTGACAGATTGAGAACGATCAGTCCCCGGACTGCTTCGCCGATCGCGCCGGGATCGTCGCGGACGACTCGCGTATACCGGTGGTTGAACCATTCGTGGCGGCCACCTTGGCTGACCGTCGAGACAACTGGCAGGCCGCAGAGGAGATCTTCCGTGACCGCGTAAGTCGTCCCCTCGCCAACCTCTTGGCGTTATATCCGGCATCGTGGCCGTTCGCGACGGTCGATGGAGTCGGACCGACGAACAACCATGCCGAACGCATCCTTCGCGGCGGCGTACTGTGGCGGAAGAACGCTCTCGGATGCCAAGGCGCCGAGGGTTGCCGGTTCGTCGAGCTGATGTTGACGGTGGCTCAAACCCCGCGGTTGCAGGACCGACCCGTGCTCGATGACCTGTACCGTGCGATCGTCGTTCTTCGGTCCGGCCTAACCTCCGCAACTACAGGGCCAGGCAGGGGACTGAATGGTCACCCATAAGCTCCTCGTTCGAAAAACGATAGCCTCGGCCCGAATAAATTCGGGGGACCAACCTCCGATCGGTCTGTCCCGGCGTGGGTGCATCGGACGGATTGTTCCCGAGGTCGGGACGATGTCGCGTGACCCGATGAGTAGGGCCATCGAGACATGACCGAACCGATCGCGGGGCCCGGTGTCTGGGTGTCGCGGGGTCGGCCCCGATCGTTTATAGTAGGGCTCATCATGCCGGAGCGAGGGCGATCGGCGACCAGGCCCGAGGCAGGCAGCGAGGGGACACCGGTCATGACGCGGATCGCGATCTACGACACGACATTGCGCGACGGCAGCCAGGGCGAGGGGGTCAACTTCTCGCTCCAGGACAAGCTCCGGATCACGGAACGGCTCGACGAACTGGGCGTCGACTACATCGAGGGGGGCTACCCGCTCTCCAACCCCAAGGACGAGGCGTACTTCCGGGCCGTCCGCGACCTG
Organism: Planctomycetota bacterium; assembly: GCA_021777685.1. Taxonomy (GTDB): domain Bacteria; phylum Planctomycetota; class Planctomycetia; order Isosphaerales; family Isosphaeraceae; genus Tundrisphaera. The sequence continues at coordinate 7,983 of JAJYDH010000022.1, forward strand.
GACCTCGCCCACGCCCGCATCACCGCCTTCGGGATGACCCGCCGTCGCGACATCGCCGCCGAGGACGACACGGGCATGAAGGCCCTTGTCGGATCGGGCGCGCCGGTCGTGACGATCGTCGGCAAGAGCTGGGACTTCCAGGTGACGGAGGTTCTCGGCGTCTCGCTCGAAGAGAACTGCCGGATGATCGCCGACTCGGTCGCGTTCTGCGCCAGCCGCGTCTCCGAGGTCGTCTACGACGCCGAGCACTTCTTCGACGGCTTCCGCCGGAACCCCGATTACGCCCTCAAGACCCTCCAGGCTGCCGTCGCCTCGGGGGCAAGCTGGGTCGTCCTGTGCGACACCAACGGCGGGTCGCTCCCCGAGGACGTCGCCGACGCCGTCGAGCAGGTCCGCAAGGCGTTCTCGGTGCCGTTCGGCATCCACCCCCACAACGACGGCGAGCTGGCAGTGGCCAACACCCTGGCCGCGATCCGCCAGGGGGCCACGCAGGTCCAGGGGACGATCAACGGCATCGGCGAGCGTGCCGGCAACGTCGATCTGTGCAGCGTCGTCGCCAACCTCGCCCTCAAGTATCAGGGTTACAACCTCCTGCGCCCCGGCAGCCTGGCCCGCCTCACGGAGGTCTCTCGGTTCGTCTACGAGACGGCCAACATGAACTTCCGCCCCGGCCAGTCCTTCGTCGGCTCCAGCGCCTTCGCCCACAAGGGGGGCATGCACGTCCACGGCGTCCGCAAGAACGCCAGCAGCTACGAGCACATCGACCCCTCGCTCGTCGGCAACGAGCGCCGGGTCCTGGTCAGCGAGCTGTCCGGCAAGTCGAACATCGCCGAGAAGCTGGGCGAGCACGGCCTGGAGCAGAATTCCGAACTGCTGGCGAGGGTGCTCGACCGCGTCCAGGACCTCGAGAACGAGGGCTACCAGTTCGAGGCCGCCGAGGCGTCGTTCGTGCTCCTGGTCGAGAAGCTGGCCGGCCGCTACAAGCCGAAGTTCGAACGCCTGGGCTACCGGGTGAGCGTCGTGGGCGAGTCCGAGGGCGGCCCGATCACCGAGGCCACGGTCAAGCTCCGGGTCGGCGAGTCGACCGAGCACACCGTCGGCGAGGGGGACGGCCCGGTCAACGCCCTGGACGTGGCGCTTCGAAAGGCCCTCGAACCGCACTTCCCCGGGCTCAGGGAGATGAGGCTGGTCGACTTCAAGGTCCGCGTCATCAACGACCGCGCCGGCACCGCCGCCCGCGTCCGCGTGGTGATCGAGAGCCAGGACGGCGACGACGTCTGGGGGACGGTCGGGGTCTCGGAGAACATGATCGAGGCGAGCTGGATGGCCCTGGTCGATGCCTTCGACCACAAGCTGGCCAAGGACACCCGCGCCCACTCCGTGCCAACGCTCGCCGAGGTCCAAGCCTGATCTCAGGCCTAACGGCCCTTGAATTCGCTCGAACTTTGAAAGGGAAGTCGGACGCGTGGACATCAGACCTCCCGCATTTGTCCGATGGGTCGGCGAGGCTGAGCTTCTCGAATCCCTGATCAACGAGGCGAAGGCCCGGACCTGGGTCGCGGAGGCCGAGCACGCGGTCTTGACCCTCGTGACCGGGGAGCGTCCGATGGTGATGGGCGGACGCGATGGCATCCGCTTCGATGTCGAGCAGGAGGCGGGCGACCGGATGATCATGTTGGAGGTTGAGGGGCGGAGGGTCCGCGTCGATAGGATCGAGTGGCATACCCACCCCAGGGTGACCGGCCCTTCGGATGGGGATCGAGAGGCGGTCATCCTACTCAAGCAGTCGGTTTCGAGGATCTACGAATTGGGAGGCGATCGCGATGGGACGAGCTTCGGCCCGGACAAGAGCCAACCAGACGCCTGAGCCCGCGTCAGGCTCACGAATCACCGACGTCGTCGAAGTCGCCCCCTCCTATGGCCTCGGGGTGAGCGGTTTTGTCCTGGTCCTGGAGGATTTTCGTCCTCCCGATCTCAACGCTTTGGTCGGGCACACCATCGATATCCAACTCCCCGGAGGGTGGACGCTTTCGGGAGAGATCTCCGGGGTCCGGGACCACGGCGTGACCGCCAGCATCCTCATCACCAACTGGCCGGACGGTTTCCCCCGGCCCGGCGTCGGATGGCAAGTCGATATCCCCGCCCTCTATACCTTCTCCTCTCTCCCGGACCCCGCATGAGCACCGCAGAACTCCCCAAGCAATACGACCCCCAGGACGCCCAGCGCCGTTGGTACGGCTTCTGGCTGGAAAAGGGTTACTTCCATGCCGACCCGGCCAGCGACAAGCCGCCGTACACGATCGTCATCCCGCCGCCGAACGTCACCGGGGCGTTGCACCTGGGGCATGCGCTCAACAACACGATCCAGGACATCCTGATCCGCTGGCGGCGGATGCAGGGGTTCGATGCGCTCTGGATGCCCGGCACCGACCACGCGGGCATCGCCACCCAGGCGGTCGTCGAGACCCGATTGCGGAAGGAAGAGGGTAAGACCCGCCACGACATCGGCCGCGAGGAGCTGGTCCGGCGCATCTGGGCGTGGAAGGACGAGTACGAGGCCCGCATCCTCGGCCAGCTCCGCCAGATGGGCTGCTCGTGCGACTGGGACCGGACCCGGTTCACCCTCGACGAGGTCTGCGCCCGGGCCGTCCGCACGACGTTCTTCCGCCTCTTCCAGGCCGATAAGATCTTCCGGGGCAAACGGCTGGTCAACTGGGACGCCCACCTCCGCACGGCCGTCGCCGACGACGAGATCGAGTACCAGGACACCGCCGGCCACCTCTGGACGATCCGCTACCCCGTGGCCGGCTCGACCGAGTCGCTCCTCGTCGCAACCACCCGGCCCGAGACGATGCTCGGCGACACCGCCGTCGCCGTCCACCCGTCCGACGAGCGGTACAGGCACCTGATCGGCCAGTCCGTCGCGCTGCCGCTGACCGATCGGCTGATCCCGATCATCGCCGACGCCATCCTCGTCGACCCCACGTTCGGCACCGGCTGTGTGAAGGTGACGCCCGCCCACGACCCGAACGACTACGCGTGCGGCGTCCGCAACAACCTGCCGATGATCAACCTCCTCAACCCCGACGGCACCTACAACGAGAACGCCGGGGCCTACGCCGGATTGGATCGGAGAGAGGTCCGCAAGCGGGTCGTCGCCGACCTGGAGTCGAAGGAACTGCTCGTCAAGGTCGAGCCCCACGCCAACCGCGTGGGCCTGTCCGACGGGAGCAAAACGCCGATCGAGCCTTATCTGTCGGACCAGTGGTTCGTCAAGATGGACGAACTCGCCCAGGACGCGATGGACGCCGTGACCTCCGGCAAGGTCGCGATCCACCCCGAACGCTACGCCAAGAGCTATCTCGACTGGCTCGGCGAGAAGCGCGACTGGTGCATCAGCCGGCAACTCTGGTGGGGGCACCGGATTCCAGTGTGGTCCAAAGAATTCGGATCGATCTTCTACGGTGAAGATATCGAGGAACCGACCACCGATTCCGGTTCGATCGAGGGGAAAGTTATTGTCAAATGCCTCACTGATGAAGAAAACTCCAAGGTCCGGGTTCAGCAGCGAGTCGATATCGAAAATGTTCATGCTATCCATATCTGCGTCCGGGAGGATGACGAGAAAATTATCGCGAAACTCGAAGCTGCCGGTTACGTTCAGGACCCCGACGTTCTCGACACCTGGTTCAGCTCCGCCCTCTGGCCGCACTCGACCCTCGGCTGGCCCGACGAGACGCCGGAACTCAAGAAGTATTACCCGACCAGCGTCCTGTCGACGGCCCGCGACATCATCACCCTCTGGGTCGCCCGGATGGTGATCTTCGGCCAGTTCAACAGGGGCGATGTCCCGTTCAAGGACGTCTACATCCATCCCGTGATCCAGGACGGCAACGGCAAGCGGATGTCGAAGTCCGCCGGCAATGGGATCGACCCGGTCGACATTATCGACCTGTTCGGCGCCGACACGCTCCGTTTCGCCCTGGCGTCCCTCGCGACCGAGACGCAGGACATCCGCATCCCCGTTGAGAAGGCGAAGCTCCCCGACGGCCGCGAGGTCAACACCTCCGAGCGGTTCGAGCAGGCCCGGACCTTCCCCAACAAGGTCTGGAACGCCTCGCGGTTCGCCCTGATGAACCTCGAAGGCTACGAAGCCGCGCCCGTCCACCCGTCCGACCTCACCGTCGAGGACCGCTGGATCTTGAGCCTCCTGGCGAAGACGACCGCCGACGTCACCGCCGACCTGGAGGCGTTCCGGTTCGCCGAGGCGACCAAACGGCTCCGCGACTTCACCTGGAACGACTTCTGCGACTGGTACGTCGAGTTCATCAAGGGGCGGCTCCGCGATCCCGAGACGAAGCCAATCGCCCAGCGCGTCCTGGCCGCCGTGCTCGACGGCCTCTGCCGCCTGCTCCACCCGATCGTCCCGTTCCTCACCGAGTCGATCTGGCAGGCGCTCGGCCAGGTGGCTCCGTCTCGCGGCCTGCCCGAGTCCACCCCGGCCGCCGAGAGCGTCTGCATCGCCCCCTGGCCGAGCTACGGCGAGACCTGGCACGACGCCGAGGCCGAATCCGTGATCGCCCAGTGGCAAGAGAAGATCGTCGCCATCCGGAACCTCCGGGCCGAGCGCAACGTCCCCGAGGCGGCCAAGATCCGCCCGATCATCGTCGCCGAGGGGCCCGTCGCGGCGATCCTCAGGTCGGGCGAGTCGTTCATCAAGGCGCTGGTGAAGAACACCGCCAGCCTGACCATCACCGACAAGGCCGATCGCTCGGGCGACTTCGCGGTGCTGGTCCTGGGCGACGCCGAGATCCTCCTGCCGCTGGAGGGCCTGATCGACAAGAAGGCCGAGGAGGCGAGGATTCGCAAGTCGCTGGGGGACGTCGAGAAGCAGATCAACGCGATCCGGGCGAAGCTCGGCAACGAGGGATTCGTCGCCCGCGCCCCGGCCGAGGTCGTCGAGCAGCAGAAGGCCAAGCTCGCCGACCTGCTCGCCCAGAAGTCGACCCTGGAGGCGGCCCTGGCGGCCTTGCTCGGTTGAATCGGTCGGGGGGGATTGCCGGGCGGGGCTCGCGGCTAACCCCTTTCGCAAGTTGACGCTCCGCCGGGGCGGCTTTATCATCGAGTGGATTCGATCGAGGTGAAGCGAAGCTGACCGAGGATCGAGATCAGCAGGAGCGGCGCGGCGGGCAGAACCGGCGTCGACGCGAAAGGGGCGACCGACGTGGCCGTGCAGATGGAACTCACGCGGATCATCATCAGCGAGAACAACGAGCAGCAGATCATCTTCCTCAAGGAGGTCGACGGCGAGCGGACGTTCCCGATCGTGATCGGCATCTTCGAGGCCACCAGCATCGACCGCCGGGTCAAGGGGCTCCCCGCCCCTCGCCCCTTGACCCACGACCTCCTGGCCAGCACGATCGAACTGCTCGGCGGCGACTTGCAAGACATCTTCATCAGCGAGCTGCGCGACCACACCTACTTCGCCAAGCTCCGGATCCGCCACGACGGCGAGCTGATCGAGGTCGACTCCCGGCCCAGCGACGCCATCGCCATCGCCGTGACCGTCGACGTGCCGATCTACGTCGCCGAGGACGTGCTCAACGAGGTGGGCCAGTGACCGCGAGCGGGCCCATTCATCCGATCCCGGAGGGGTGCCAGAGTGGCCGATTGGGACGGTCTTGAAAACCGTAGTAGGGGCAACCCTACCGTGGGTTCGAATCCCACCCCCTCCGCTTCCGAAATGGGCCGATCGGGGCCGTCAGTCGTCACGACCGGCGTGGACTATCATTCCCAGGGGGTCCTCATGCGGGCTCGAAGGGTCGTCACGACCCGGGAGGCCGCGCCCCGTCACGATCGCGGGCCGGGCCGCGTAAAGTTTTGTCCTGGCGTCCGACCCGCCGACGGATGATGATCGAGACCGGCCGGCGTTGGCCCTCGACGTCCCTCCTCGTATGTAGGCGGACCCATCGCATGAAACGCGTCGCGTCCCCGGTCATGGCCTGGCCGGTGCTCCTGGCGGTCATCTTCGGGCCGGAATCGGCGGTCGCCCAGGGATCGAAGCCGGACGTCTGGGCGGTGGTGATCGGCGTCGACCGCTACGAGGATAGCCTGATACCGGCCTGCCCGGGGGCCCGGCGCGATGCGCAGACGGTCGCCTCCTGGCTGGCGAACACCGCCGGCTGGGGCGGGAACGTCCTGAGGATGGACGACCTCGGCCAGAAGGCGCACGGGCCGGCGTCGGCGGCGATCGCCAACCTCCTGCCGACGCGCGCGAACCTCGACTGGGCCCTGACCGACTGGCTCGGGCATCGGGTCAAGAAGAACGACATCGTCGTGATCTACTTCGCCGGGCAGGCGACCGCCCGGGCCCCGAAGCCGGGCGAGCCCGCCGGCCGCGCCTACCTGCTGCCGATCGACGCGAGGGCGGCCGACGTCGCCGGGTATGGTTGGTCGCTCGACGACGCCCTCGACCGGGCGAAGGCCCTCGCGGACCGGCAGGCCCGCGTCGTCCTCTGGCTCGACACCTCGACCTCCGGGCGAGGCGCGCGGGGGATGACGCCCGAGCCCGGGTCGCCCTCCGGCGATGACTGGCTCCGGGCGCTGACCCGCTGGCCGGGCGTGACCGCCTGGCTGGCCGCCGACGGCAAGCCGGCCGCCGAGGGGGCGGGGGGCCAGCCCGGCCCGTTCGTCGGATCGCTCCTCAAGGCGATGGGGACGATCGACCGGGCCCACAACCTGCTCGGCTGCCTGAAGGGCCTCCGCGACGACCCCGAGGTGCTCAAACGCGGCTTCAAGACGATGGGCGGCGTCGGCCCGGCCGTCTCGCTCTGGTCGGGCGGGGCCCTGGTGGTCGAGGAGGCCGTCCCCGAGCTGATCGTCCAGGCCGGCCACGGCGACCGGGTGACGTCGGTCCTCGTCCTGGCCGACAACACGCACGCGATCACCGCCAGCCAGGACTCGACCGTCCGGGTCTGGAACCTGGCCGACCGCTCGCTCGTCCGGGTGTTGACCGACCCGATCGTCGGCGTCGAGTCCATGGCGCTCGACACCGACGGCGCCGTCCTGATGGCCGGCGACGGGGTCGGCCGGCTGATCGGCTGGGACATGACCCGAGACCGCCCCAGGCCGTTCTTCGGCCCGCCCGGGCATGCCGCCCAGATCGTCTCGATCGCCTTCCTGCCCGGCTCGAAGTCGTTCGTCGCGCTCGACTCGGCGCATCGTTCGATCCTCTGGGACGCTGGGCGGGGGGACATCCGGAAGGTCCGGGCGTTCGCCGATCAGCCGCTCGGTCGGATCGCCGTCGCGAGCCGTCCCGCGCCGGGGACTCCGGCCCTCGCCGCGTCGGTCGAGACGCTCGACAAGGCCCCCGGTTCGATCCTCCTCTTCGACGCGGCGGGCAGGCCGACCGGGGACCTGCCCGGCCCCGGCGGGCGGATCTCGGCGCTCGACCTCTCGGCCGACGGCAAGCTCCTGGCGGCCGGCGACTCCGACGGCAAGGTCGTCGTCCTTGACCCGTCGACGAGGGCGGTCGTCTATCAGCACACATTCTCGGGCGAGATCCGCCTGGCCCGGCTCTCGAAGACCGGACTTCTCCTGGTCTCGGATCACGAGTCGCTCCGCCTGATCGAGCCCCGGGCGGGCGGCGCGGAGGTCGTGCTCAGGGACGGCGCCGGGAAGGACGTCCCGGGCGAGGTCGACCGGGCGGAGTTCTCCGACGACGGCCGATGGCTGGCCGTCTGCACCAGCGGGCTGGAAGGGCGCCCGCTCGCCTGGCGGGTTGCCGACCCCTCGAAGCCCGAGCCGGTGGCGATCCCCGAGGACGAGATCCCGGGGCTGTCCCCGGCGTTCTCGCCCGACGGCAAGAGCCTGATCGTCGGCGACGTCGACGGGGGCGTCCGCGCCTGGGGGCTCGAAGAGGGGCCCGGCGGCCCCAAGGCCGGGCCCCGGCCGAGGATCTTGCCGGCCCGGGGCAAGGTCGCCTCGCTGAGCCCGTCGCGCTCGGGCCGGTTCCTCCTGGAGATCACCAGGGACGACATCGCGCTCCTGTGGGACCTGGAGAAGGGGCGGGGGTGCAAGGCCCTGCCCGGTCCGTGGTGCGCCGGGGCGATCTTGCCCGATGAGTCGAAGCTGATCCTGCTGACCCGGCCCGACCAGGGCGGCGACCTCGTCCTCTTCGACCGGGCCAGGGGGGAGCGACTGCCGAACCGGTTCGAGCGGCCGAAGAACGGCAAGGGACGGCCGTCGACGGTGCCCTTCGGCTCGCTCTCGGTCTCGAAGACCGGCCGGTGGGCCGCCGCCGCGAGCCTGAAGGGGTTCCCGCCGCTCGCCTGCGTCTGGAACGTCGAGACTGGCCAGCTCGTCCACGTCGCCCAGGACCACAACAACGGCCTGACCGGGGTGGACCTGTCCGACGACGAGTCGTACCTTCTGACCGCATCCGAGGACGGGTCGGCCAAGCTCTGGCCGCTGGACGACCCGCGGGTCGAGCTGCACCGGCCGGTGGCGACCTTCTTCAACCCCGCCAACGACGGCCCGGCGATCACCTCGGCGCGGGTCTGCCCGGGGAATCCCGGGCGGGTCCTCACCGGGACGGCGGGCGGCCACGTCTTCCTCTGGGAGTGGGAGAAGGACAGGCCGAAGAGGAACCTCGTCCCGCTGGGCGACCTCGACGGCGAGATCAACGCCGTCTCGTTCTCGGCCGACGGCCTCTGGGCGACGGCCTCTGGGTCGCGCGAGAAGACGATCCGGTTCTGGTCGATCCCCCGATCGGGCCCCTCCCGACCCGTCCGGTTCCTGCCCCAGCCGCACCACGGCGAGCAGGTCGGCGCCCTGATCCCCTGGCCCAACGGGACGATGATCGTCAGCGGGGGCGACGACGCCGCCGTCCGGTTCTGGGACCTCAAGGACCACGCCCTCATCGGCACCCTGGTCGCCGAGTCGCGCGACCCGACGCTCGTGGAGTGGCTCGCCTTCACCCCCGAGGGGCTGTTCGACGGCTCGTTGCCCGGCGAGGCGATGGTCAAGTGGCGGGTCGGCGAGAAGATCGTGACCCTGGAGCAGTCGCAGGACACGCACCACGTCTTCCAGCTCGCCGGGGCGTTCGCCGGCGGCGAGAAGCCGAAGATCGCCGCCCTGAAGGACGACGGGCCCCGGCTCAAGATCGCCACACCCGACACCGACCGGACGCTCGACTCCCGAGCGGTCGAGCTGACGGTCTGGACCGGCGACCCCGACCCGGCCGACATCCGCCTCTACCAGAACGGCATGCCGGTCCGCGACGCCCGGGACTTCGGGCCGGGCCGGAGCCCCAACTTCCGGACCACCCGGGTGACGCTCCGGAAGGGCGAGAACAGATCCTACGCGATGGCCTCGAAGCCGGGCTCGCTCGACGGCCGGTCCGACGAGGTGACGCTCCGATACGAGGGGCCCGAGCCCCCCGGCCTCGTCCACACGCTGGCCATCGGCGTGAGCGATTACGACAAGCGACCGCTGAAGTACGCCCATCTCGACGCCCGGCAGATCGCCGAATTCCTCACCGTCCGAGGGGCCCAGGGTCCCAAGCAGGTCGGCAAGCAGATCGTCCTGCTCGACCGCGACGTGACGCCCGAGAACGTCGACAACGCCTTCCGGACCCTCCGCGACTCCGTGAAGGGGAAGCCCAACGACACGGTGGTCCTGTTCCTCGCCGGCCACACCGACACCGACCCCAAGACCGACCAGTTCTGCCTGCTCCTGCCCGACTTCCCGTTCCAGGGGCCGCCCCCGCTCGGCGTGGTCGCCTCCCGGGGCGACCCCGGCGTGATGATCCGGGGGAACGCGGCCGTCGGCTCGTTCAACACCCGGGTCGGCGACCCCGAGGTGATGCCCTACTCCCTGCTCTACAACCGGATGACCCGCCTGGAGGCCCTCCAGCGTCTCATCATCGTCGACGCCTGCCAGGCCGGGTCCATCCTGGATGACCCGGCCGTCCGGAGCATCCAGCGCCTGGTCGAGCGGGGGGCGCGGAAGGCCCGGAATTCGTACCTCCTGGCCGCCCGGCGGGGGGAGCCGGCCAACGAGGCCGACGCCCTCGAACACGGCCTGCTCACCTACGCCCTCCTCCGGGGGCTGGGTGCGACCGGCCTCAAGCCGATCCCTGAGGCGCTCGGGGGGTTCCCCGGCCCGAGGTCGGCCGACCTCAACAACGACCAGCTCGTCACCTCCGCCGAACTCGCCGCGTTCGCCAACCAGTCGCTCCCCCGGCTGGCCCAGATGTTCCCGCTCCTCGTGGCCAGGGCCGGCAACGCGCCGCCGGTCCCCGGCCCGTTCCCGGCCAGGCTGGAGGAGAATCTGAAGATCCAGAACTCGGAAACCTCGTTCACCCTGATCAACCTGCCCGCCCCTCGGCCATGATCCGGGGCGAAAATCGCGTCGAAAGCCGGTTAAGGTGACTCGATCGGGGCGATCATAATACCGCCGGTGTCGGCCAGGTCGCGACGCAACCAGGTCTCGCTCTCCGTCCGGATTGGGTTTGCTTTTTGCCCGGCCCGGCTGCCGGCCAGGTCGGGGAATCGATTTTGAGGTGGTTCCGGTGAGACCCGCCATCGTTTTCGAGGCTGATGGAATTGCAACGAAATCAGGACCGGGGCATCAACTGGGTTCGTCTTTCATCGCGTGATTTCGCGGCCAGGTGCCGTTTTGACAGGAAATTTCATGACACCCAATGGCACATCGGCCGACTGCCAATTTGGCGTAAAGCGTCTTGACAGTTTAGTCGATCTGGGCGAAACAAGATTTTTTCTCTCGAATTAAATTGTTTTATCTCGGCGGTTTAGGTCAGGCCAATTTCGACTGCCAGTCTAATTATTTTCCATTGGCACACCATGTGTATTTGCTTCTCATCGTTGGACCCACGACCTTGTCTGAAGGAAGGGGTGAGTGATGAGCGGCTTGCAATGGCAGCGAAGGTGGGACCCGTTCCGCGAATTCCAGCGCGAGGTTGGTCGGTTGTTCGAGAGCCTGGAGCCGGCCCAGCATTGGCGAGTGGCGCGGGGCGTCCCGCCGATCAACCTCTACGATGCGGGGGAGGGCTACGTCCTGACCGCCCAGCTCCCCGGGATCGGCCCGGACGAGGTCGACCTCTCGATCACGGGCGAGACCCTGACCATGAGGGGCGACCGGAAGCGGCCCGAGGGGGTCGCCGAGGAGAGCTATCGCCGGCAGGAGCGGCAGTTCGGCCGCTGGACCAGGACCGTGACCCTCCCCGACCGGGTGGACGGCTCGAAGGTCTCGGCGTCCTTCGCCGACGGCGTCTTGACCGTCACGCTCCCCAAGGCCGAGGAGTCGAAGCCCCGTCAGATCAACGTCACCCCGGCTTCCGTCGGCTGAGCCGATCCCCGCACCGGATCAGGAGCATCGATCATGAACCAGGAACATCGCTCGGTCTCGGTCCCCATCGGCCGGGGCCCGGTCAAAGGCGAAGAACCCGCGTCCGCCCCGTCGTATCAGGCTTCGACGCCGGTCGTCCACACCCCGCCGATCGACATCCACGAGGGGCCCGAGGGGCTCGTCCTGGAGGCCGACCTGCCGGGGGTCTCGGAGGGCCAGCTCTCGATCCAGCTCGAAGACAACGTGCTCAGCCTGCACGCCAGGGTGGGCGCCCCGGCGCCCGAAGGCGCCCGGGTCCTCCACGAGGAATATCGACCCGGGGATTTCTACCGGTCGTTCATCCTGAGCGACGAGGTCGAGCGGACGAAGATCTCCGCCGAGCTGAAGAACGGCGTCCTCAAGCTCAACCTGCCCAGGGCCGAGCGGTCCAAGACGCGCCGCATCGAGATCAAGTCGTCCTGAACGTCCCGGAATCGACACCCTTTCGGCGGCCCCAACGGCCCCAGGAACCTCCCATGATCCGTCCCGGAATCTGGCGGCGCGAGCTGGCCGTGCCGCTCCAGTCGCTCCAGAGCGAGCTGAACCGCCTGTTCGAAGAGTACTGGCAACCCCCCGGGGGCGGCCCCGCCGCCTCCAGCCCGACTGACCTGGCCACCGCCGTCTGGACCCCCGCCATCGACCTCTCGGAGACCCCGAGCGAGCTGGTCCTGGTCGTCGACCTGCCGGGCGTCGACCCCTCGTCGATCGACCTGTCGCTGACCGGCAACGTCCTCTCGCTCCGGGGGGAGAAGGCGGCCTTCGAGGTCGCCGACGGCCATAACCGGGTCCGCGAGCGTCCCGCCGGTTTGTTCCACCGCCAGATCACGCTGACCGAGGCCGTCGACTTCGACCGGGTCCAGGCCGAGGCGAAGAACGGCGTCCTCACCGTCAAGCTGCCCAAGCAGGAGGCCGCCCGGCCCCGGACCATCCCGATCCAGCCGGCCTCGGCGTGAGATCAAGGATCGCAAACCCGCCTTTGTCGGGTGGGTGGGCGGTCGCGAAACCTACCGGGATCGGCCCCGCCGGGCGCTGGTGGGTTTCGCGACCGCTCGCCCACCCGACAAGAACGGCTGCACCGTCGCGGGGGGATGTGGTAAGCTGGAGAAAGACACCGATCTTGAGACCGACCGGAGCGTAGACGTCGATGGAGACCGAGAAGCTTCTCTGCTACGGGGCGATGGCCGCCGCCGCGCTGGTCGCGGTCCTGTTCCTGCTGGACATCGTGGCCCAGGTCTTCGGCGGCCAGAGCATGCTGCTCGACATCATGTTCATCCTGGGCGCGGCGTTCGTGCTCTGGCAGGGGTTCGAGACCTCCCGCGAGCTGCGTTGATCGGCGAGAGTCTCGCAATAATCCGGGCGACCGGGCGAAGACTTCGCGTGCCAACTCTCGGCTTGTGAAGTCCCCGCGAGTCCCACCCATGACCGATGTCGTTTCTCGCCCGAAGATGACGCTCCGTCGCAAACCTCTAACGATCATAGTCATCCTCGGTGCCGCCCTGATCCTGTCCTTGACGGTCCTTTTCTCCGGTCGGCGTCCCTTGCCTGGTCCGAAACGGCCCGACCCGAACGGTTTTGACGACCTCGTCGCGGCGGGCTCGCGCATCCGGGGAAAGTGGCCCAATCAGGGGAAACTCGACCAGGCCAATCTCGGAGAACTCCGGGCCTTCGTCGGGGCGAACGACGCGGCGCTCGGGCTGGTGAGGATGGGGCTGGGGCGGGAAAGCCTGGCACACTTCGAGGACTCTCAAGCGGGCCTGGAAGGGCAGATCGAAGGTCAGCGTCAGGTCAAGAACGTCGCCCGGCTCCTGACGGCCGAAGGGCTGGTCGCCGAGTCCGAAGGGCGGATCGGCGACGCTTCCCGGAGCTATCGCGCCGCGATGGGCGTGGGCCAGACGCTCACCCAGGGCGGAATGCTCACCGACGCCCAGCTCGGCTGGTTCCTCCAGAAATCGGCCGGCGACCGCCTCCGGAAGCTGCTCGACCGGCTGTCGAAGGACGACCTCAAGGCGACCCTCCGCGACCTCGAGGCGCTCGACCGGCGGCGAGTCGACGCCGACGCGGTCGTGGCCCGATGGGAACGCTGGTACCGAGGGGCCTTTTCGCCGATCCAGCGCGGGATCATGGGCATGAACGGCCTCGCAAAGTCGGAATGGGCCAACCAGGTCGCCCTGGCCACCAAGGCCCACGATCGGGCCGAGCGGGACTTCCGATTCCTCCTGGTCCAACTGGCCATCCACGCCCACCACCTGGACAAAGGGTCCCGGCCTCGGTCGGTCGGCGAACTGGTCCCGACCTACCTTTCCGCCGTCCCGGTCGATCCCGGAACCGGCAAGCCGCTCGACTACCCGGTCAATCCGTCGGGCGAGCTGTCCGACGACCTGGGTCAGGTCGGCCAGCCTGGAGGCGAGGTCACTCCTCGCCCTTGATCCCGGCCTCCTCGACCACCTTCGCGGCGATCGCCCCGACCAGCCCGTCCCAGGTGAAGACCGTCGCCTCGACGGCGACCGGCCACCCGAGACGGGCGATGGTCGCCGACGTGACCGGGCTGAGGCTGGCCAGGCGGATTTCCCGGCCGATCCTGCCCCTCGCCTCTTCGGTCAAGAGGGCGTGGAGCCGTTCGGCGATGGCCGAGCTCGTCAGGGTGATCCAGTCGACCGTCCCCGCCTCGATCCGCTCCAGGACTCCTGGAGGCAGGGCCTCGGCGTCGGCGTTCCGATAGACGGGGACCTGCTCGACGTCCGCGACCCGTTCCAATTCGTCCTTGAGGATGGCCCGCCCTCGGTCGGCCCGGGCCAGCAGGATTCGACGGCCGGCGGCCCGACCCGCCAGGGCCTCGGCCAGGGCTTCCGAGCGATATGATTCGGGGACGACATCGGCCTTGAGGTGAAATCGCCCCAGGGCCTCGGCCGTGGCGGGGCCGATCGCGGCCAGCTTGAGGTGGCCGAGGGCCCGGAGATCATGGCCCAGGGCTTCGAGCCGGTCGAGGAAGTGTCGGACGCCATTGCCCGAGGTGAAGACCAGCCAGTCGAACGACCCGAGCCGGCCAATCGCGTCGTCCAGCGGCCCGAAGTCCTCCAGGGGCAGGATCTGGACCGTCGGGGCGATCAGAACCTCCGCGCCCAGGGCTTCGAGCGAGGCGGCCGACCGGTCGGACTCGTCCGAGGGGCGCGTCACCACGACCCGCTGACCGAACAGGGGGAGCCCCTCGAACCAGTTCAGGGCCGGACGACGGGCGACCACCTCGCCGACGACCAGCAGGGCGGGCGGGCCGATCCCGGCATTGAGGGCGGAATCCGGAAGGTCGGCGAGGGTCGCGACTGCGGTCCGCTGGGCCGGCAGGGTGCCCCACTGGATCATCGCGGCCGGCGTCTCCGGCGGCTTCCCTTCGCGGATCAGGGTCCGGCAGATCGCGGAGAGCCGGGTCACGCCCATGTAGACGACCAGGGTGCCGGGGAAACGGGCGAGGTTCGGCCAGTCGACCCGGCCGGAGGTCTCGGGGTCGTCGTGGCCGGTCACGAAGGCCACGGCCGAGGAGTCGCCCCGGTGGGTGACGGGGATTCCCGCGTAGGCGGTCGCCCCGAGCGCGGCGGTCACGCCCGGCACGACCAGGAACGGGATGCCGAGGCCCCGGAGGTGCTCCGCCTCCTCGCCCCCTCGGCCGAAGACGAACGGATCGCCCCCCTTGAGCCGGACCACCCGCCGGCCGAGCCGCGCGTGATGGGCCAGGACGTCGTTGATCTCGCCCTGCGAGAGCGTGCAATGGCCGATCGTCTTGCCGGCCGAGATCCGGAGGGCGTCGCGAGGTGCCAGGTCGAGCAGGCGAGAGCTGGCCAGATGGTCGAAGACGATCACCTCGGCGCGGGCGAGGATCTCCGCCCCCCGGCGGGTGAGCAGGCCGGGGTCGCCCGGCCCGGCTCCCACGAGGTAGACCATCCCGACGGCCTGGCTCATCCCTCGATCGCTCCCCGTCCCGTCACGCCGCGTGGGCGGGCACCTTGACCTTGTTAGAACCGATCATCACCAGCCCGAGTTCGTAGAGCAGGACCATCGGCACGGCCAGCATGACCTGGCTGAAGACGTCGGGCCCCGGCGTGAGGATCGCGGCGGCGATGACCATCACCAGGATGGCGATCTTCCGCTTCTTGCGGAAGTCGTCGGCCGTCATGATCCCGATCCGCTCCAGGAAGAGCATCACCAGGGGAGTCTGGAAGCAGGCGCCGAAGACCAGCGGCAGGATCGTGGCGAAGCTCATCCAGTCGGTGATCCGCATCGTCGGCTCGATTCCCATCCAGACGTTGAACTGGAGGAGGAACTGCAAGGTATAAGGGAGCACGCCGAAAAAGCAGAGGAAGACACCCGACAGGAACAGCCCGAGCGAGAACGGCAGGAACTTCTTGACGTAATGCCGCTCGTGCCGGTAGAGTCCCGCCGCGATGAACGCCCAGATCAGGCAGAAGACGAACGGGCTGGTCA
>JAJYDH010000023.1 GCA_021777685.1 Planctomycetota bacterium
CCCAGACCGGGTCGGGCTCCCGCCCCCCGCGGGCCTGGCGGAGGGTGGCGACGTGGTCGATGTTGACTCCCAGACGTGGCATTCCACCGGCCTTCCTGCGACGACCCCGGCCGGGTCGCTCATTCGTGAGTTCATGGATCAGAGAGGATTGCCCCGCAAACTTCTGAAATTATACAGGGCTCGTCCAACGGATGAAGTGTACGTCGGTCGCGGCCCGTCGGGGTTCATCTCCCCTTCATCGGCTTGAGCGGGGATTTGGCGAGGATGAATGTCCGCTCGCCCCCCAGGGTGAAGGCGACCTTCCCCTTGCGATTCGGGCCGGCACCGTCGATGGATATGATCCGACCTATGCCATATTGAGGATGCATGACCGACACGCCCGGCTGGAAGGCCCCCAGGGCGTCGTCCGAGGGGCCGCTCGGCGCGGGGAGCTTCGGCCGGCCCAGGTCGGCGGCGGTCATCAGGCGGAACTCGGAGGGCTTCGCCGACGACCTCGGCCATTCGGGCCGGGCTCGCCAGGCCGGCTGGGACGACATCGGCGTCTCGCCGCCGGTCAGGTCGCGGAGGGTCATCGCCTCTTCGGGAAGCTCGGCGAGGAAGCACGACGGGACCGTCGCCTGCCTCTGCCCTCGGAATTCCCTGATCCGGCAGTGGCTCAGGTACAGCTCGCGCTCGGCCCGGGTGATCCCGACGAAGAGGAGCCGCCGCTCTTCCTCCAGCTCGTCGTCGCTCTCGTTGGACCGGGAGTGCGGCAGGAGGCCTTGTTCCAGGCCGACGATGAAGGCGACGGGGAATTCCAGCCCCTTGGCGGCGTGGAGCGTCATCAGGGTCACGGCGCCGGCGTCGTCGTCCCAGCGGTCGACGGCCGAGGCCAGGCTGACCTCTTCGAGGAAGTCGATCACCGAGCCGCCGGGATGCTCGCGGTCGAATTCGCGGGCGGCCGAGATCAGCTCGTCGAGGTTCGCCAGCCGGTCCTCGCCGGCTGGGTCGCCTTCGAGGGCGACCCGGTAGCCCGAGAGGGTCAGGAGCCTGCGGATGACCTCCTCGGCCGCGTGGTCCCGGAGGGCCACCAGCTCGTCCATCAGCAGGCCGAAGTCGCGGAGCGACCGGGCGGCCTTGTCCTTCAGGCCGGGCACGGCCGACGCCTGGCGGGCCATCGCCAGCCGCGGAATCCCCAGCGCCTCGGCCCGCTCGGAGAGCTTCTCCAGCGTCGTCTTGCCGATCCCCCGAGGGGGTACGTTGACCACCCGGTTGAACGCGATGTCGTTCTTCGGGTTGGCCATGAGGTTGAGATACGAGAGGACGTCCTTGATCTCCTGACGCTCGTAGAACGAGACGCCGCCGACGATCTGGTAGGGGACCTTGGCCGTCCGGAACGCCTGTTCGAGGCCCCGCGTCAGCGCGGTGACCCGGCAGAAGACGGCCACGTCGCGGTAGGCGAATTCCCCCTCGCGGACCAGCCCCACGACCTTCGAGGCGACCCCGTGAGCCTCCTCCGATTCGGTCCCGTAGATGGTCAGCTCGACCGGCTGCCCCTCGCCGTTCTCGGTGGTGAGGGCCTTGGCCTTGCGTTTCCGGTTGTGCCGGATCAGGCCGTCGGCCGCGCGGAGGATGTTCTTGGTGCTCCGGTAGTTGCGTTCGAGCTTCACGACCTTGCAGCCGGGGAAGTCGTGCTCGAATTCGAGGATGTTGTTCAGATTGGCCCCACGCCAGCCGTAGATCGACTGGTCGGGGTCGCCGGTGACGCAGAGATTCGGGCGGTCGACGCAGAGGGCCCGGATGATGGCGTACTGGGCCAGGTTCGTGTCCTGATATTCGTCGACGAGCACATACCGGAACCGGGCATCGAGGTCGGCCCGGACGTCCGGGTGCGCCTTGAGGATCGTGACGATGTGGACGAGCAGGTCGTCGAAGTCGACGGCCGAGGCCGCCTTGAGCCGCTCCTGATAGCGGGCGTAGACCTTCGCCGTCACGGCCTGGACGTGATCGCCCGCGCGCTTGGCCAGGGCCTGGGGCGTGACCAGGTCGTTCTTGGCCCGGCTGATCGCGTTGTCGACCCGCTCGGGCGTGACCGAGGCGTCCTCCAGGTCGAGCTTCTCCATCGCGTCCTTGACGGCCCGGAGGCGGTCGGACTGGTCGAAGATGGTGAAACCCCGGTCGATCCCGACCAGCGGGGCATAAGACCGGAGGAGCCGCGCGCAGAGGCCGTGGAACGTGCCGACCCAGACGCCCGAGCGGGGCGCGAGGGCCTCGATCCGCGCCTTCATCTCACCCGCCGCCTTGTTCGTGAAGGTCAGGGCGAGGATGTTGGAGCCGCCGATCCCCTTGCCGAGCATGTAGGCGACCCGCCGGGTGATGACCCGGGTCTTGCCCGAGCCCGCGCCGGCCAGGACCAGGAGCGGGCCGTCGACGTGGGCGACGGCCTCGCGCTGAGCGGGGGTGAGGTCGGCGAGCAGGTCCATCAGGCGTTCCGTCCCTGGGAGGAGCGAGGCACGAGGAGGGATGGACACAGTATAACCGACGACGCCGGGCCTCGCGAATCCCGGACTCTGGCGCCCGGAATCCGATCGTGCCCTCGGGGATGTCCCCTTGCGGTGCTACCGCTCCTCGTCGACACTTTTGAGAGAAGAGTCCGGTAGAGAAAGATCGGACGATTCCGGAATGGGCATCGGTTTCCGGGTCCAGAGTCTGGCCGAGGGGGTATCTGCCATGCGGGCCAATTATCGGATGGGAAGCATGGCAACCACCTGCGCGGTGCTTGCGTCCTCGCTATTCTCTTCGGCGACCGCCGGAGCCGCCCCGGACCGGGGGAGGCTCAACGTCCTCCTGGTCGTCGTGGATGACCTCGGCTGCCGATTGGCCTGCTACGGCGACCCGGACGTCAGGTCGCCGAACGTGGACCGCCTCGCGAGCCGGGGCGTTCGGTTCGATCGGGCTTATTGCCAGTATCCCGTCTGCAACGCGAGCCGGACCTCGTTCTTGACGGGATTGCGGCCGGATTCGACGGGCGTCCTCTCGAACGAGACTCCTTTCCGCGACAAGCTCCCGGACGTCGTCACGCTCCCCCAGTTCTTCCGCCAGGCCGGATACCACACCGAGGCATTGGGCAAGATTTTTCACATCGGGCGCGACACCCAGGGGAAACCGACCCTATTTCTCGAACAGAAGTCGTGGGTCGAGAACCGCAACTTCCCGGCGACCGCGACGGGCCTGAAAGGCGAGGGGAGGAACCTCACCGGCGGCAAGATCCCGGCGATTCATTGGCTCTCCGCCGAGGGGAGCGACGAGGACCAGCCCGACGGCCGGATCGCCGCCGAGGCCATGCGCCTCCTGGAAGCACATCGGGACGGGCCGTTCTTCCTGGCAGTGGGCTTCCACAAGCCGCATGACCCGTTCAACGCGCCGAAGGCTTACTTCGAGCTGTACCCTCCCGACCAGATTCGCGTCCCTCAGGGGATCGAGGGCCGACTGCCGGAAAACCGACTCTCGATCCCACCCAATTCGCCGCTAGCCGCGATGGGCGATGCGGAACAACGCGAGTTGAAGCGGGCTTATCTCGCCGGGCTCTCATTCATGGACGCCCAATTGGGCAAGGTTCTCGACACCCTGGACCGGTTAAAGCTCTGGGAGACCACAGCGGTCGTCTTCATGGGCGACCACGGCTACCATCTGGGCGAGCATCACTGGTGGAACAAGGTCACGGTCTTCGAGCACTGCGCGCGAGCACCGTTGATCGTCTGGGCGCCTGGTCGTCAGGGGATGGGGAAGTCGGCGCGAGGGCTGGTCGAATTCATCGACATCTATCCGACCCTCGTGGAAGTCTGCGGCCTGACTCCGCCCGCCGGCCTGGAAGGGAAGAGCATGCGGCCGATCCTCGACGACCCGTCGCTGCGCGGCAAGCCGGCCGCGTATATCAAGGTCGTGCGCGGAAAGGTCGAGGGGCGAAGCGTCCGCTCCGACCGCTGGCGTTACACCGAGTGGGATGGCGGCCAGGCTGGCTCGGAGCTTTACGATCACGACAGTGACCCGGGCGAGAATCAGAATCTCGCGGGCGACCCAAAACTGGCGGGGATTGTCGCGGAACACAAGGCCCTGCTCCGAGCCGAGCGGCCGTCGGGCCAGGCAGGCGGGAAGGCCGTTGCCAGGTGACACCTCATCTCGACCCCTGGTGATCTCAGATCATATCGGAGCGGGAGAGCGAACGCCGCATGGACATCCTCGGGATTGGAACGGTGATCATCGAATGCCCGCGGATCGGCAAGATGGTCGAGAACCACGGCGAGTTGTTCCTCCGCCGGGTCTACACCGACCGCGAGATCCGCTATTGTCAGTCGCGCAAGCACGCGATCGAGCACTTCTCGGGGCTATGGGCGGCGAAGGAGGCGATCCTCAAGGCCATCGGCAAGGGCTGGAGCCGGGGCGTAGCCTGGACCGACATCGAGGTCCGGCAGGGACAGTCCGGACAACCCCGGGTGCTCGTCGCCGGCGGGGCCAAGGAGGCGGCGATCCGGAAGGGGATCGGCGACATCATGGTCTCGATCTCGCACTGCCGGACCTACGCCACGGCCTATGCGATCGCGATCGGGCCTGGCGATACCGCGAGTTCGAGGCGTCCGCCCGAGCCGGAACCCTGATCAGGAGCACCGGACCGGTCGGAGCCTCTCACAATGCTCGGAAAAAACCCGCGGCCTCGGCGATCTTCGATTGCGCGAGGGACACGACCAGGGATTCCGGCTTCGTTCGAAGTCGGGCCCGTCCCCACACCCCGCCTCGTCCCTCAAACCGGGAGGAGGGGGGAAAAATAACGAGATCGCCCGGAGTATCTCCGCCTCGCTCGGCCGGGCATGCGAATCAGTGGAGCAATTCGGAGCGGAAGTTCTTCAGCCAGTCCAGGAGCGGCTTGGGCGTCCGGTTGGCGCGGATCAGGCCGCCGTGGGGATAGAGGTGGGGGCAGGAGTCATCGAGCTGCCGCCAGGTGACGGAACGGACGAACGGCTTGGCGACGGCCAGCGCGATCCAGCGAGCGGCGATGGCCGCCTGGCCGGCCTCGGACGGCCCGCCCGGCCACTGGTCGGCCTCGACGTTGACGGCGGGATCGGCCTGGGGATCGGGGGCGGCCGAGCTGGGCATCACGATCGTCAGATAGAGCGGATAGTTCAGCAGGGCGTAGAGATCGAGCAACCTCGAGAATTCCAGGAGATCGCGCAGGTGGCTCCCCGGCGACGAGTATCCCGGGGCGATCTCCAGCGCGATGCCGGCCATGCCCAGCTCGGCCCGGGCCAGGTAGTCGGCCAGGTGGAGCGGCCCGAGCTGGAACTGGCTGGAGGCCATCCACTCGGCCCACGGCCGGTCGAGGCCGACCAGGAACTGCGCCGCCGGGTCAGCCTGGCGGGCGACCTGAAGGAGCCGGGCGGTCAGGCGGATCTGGTCCTCCTCGGTCATCCCCAGGATGTCGGTCGAGCCCGGCCGGTGGATCAGGTGCCAGAGGGGGATCTTGCCCCGATATCGCGTGACGGCCTGGCGGACGACCTCGACCGCCATGCCGAGGATCGCGTCGAAGTCGCCGGACCAGAGCCAGATCCAGTCGGGCATGGCGCCAGACCGGAGGTCGATCAGCGGGCCGGCCTGGACGGCGAGCTTCTGGCGAGTCGCCCAGACGAGCTGGGCGTCGAGGTCGTCCCAGCGGAGCTTCCCCTCGGTCGGCGCCAGGGACTTCCACGAGCATTGGAGCTGCGCCGCGTTGAACGAGGGGCCGAGCTTCGAGACCCAGGGGGCGGCGGACGGGTCGCCGTCGAGCCCCACGGCGAGTTGCGTCGGCAGCTTGCTGGCGGCGAGCCGATTCTGGAGCACCTGACCGACATAAGTTTCCACTAAAGCTTGACTTGCTTCTAGCGAGAGGCCCAGGCTCCGCTGCGCCAGGGCATAGGAGGCGGCCGGGTCGTCGCGACCGGTGGTCGCCTTGAAGAAGGCCCGGAGGGCCTCGGTCAGCAGTCGGTCCAGCTCGGCCGGGACCCGGAGTCCCATCTGCTTCCAGTCGGAGAGCTGATTCCGGACGTCGTTGAGCTTACCCCGGGCCAGTTCCACCGCCAGAGGATAGGGCTCGGGCCGTTCGTTGAGGGTGGCCGTGCCGATGAACTGCGAGCCAAACTGTTCGACGGGCCAGGGCGAGAACAGGCGTCCGCTCTCGGTGGTCCCGCGCTGGCAGAGCAGGAGGTCTTTTCGGATTTCTACATGGAGCCGGCTGGGGGTCCGGTCCAGTCCCGTGACATACGACTTGCGCAGGTCCGCCAGCCGGGGCTCGGGGAGGGGCGAAGGGATGCGGAACTTGAGCAGACCCATAAAACCTCGCCCCGTATCTCAGGAAGTGTGCATGCCACACCGGCGACCGACCCGCGCTCGAGCTGCGGGCAGGATTATCCGGGAAGGGCCCCGCGCCAGGCGTCGGGATTGACCAGATTGGGCGGCCGGCGCCCTTCGAGCACGGCGATGACATTCTCGGCCGCGATGCGCGACATGTTCGATCGGGTCTGGAACGTCGCGCTGCCGAGGTGGGGCAGCAGCACCGCATTCTCGCAGTCGGCCAGGCCGTCGGCCATGGCCGGCTCCCGCTCGTAGACGTCCAGCCCGGCGCCGGCGATCCCGCCGGACTTCAGGACGCGGACCAGGGCGGCCTCGTCGACGACCGGGCCCCTCGCGGTGTTGATCAGGTAGGCCGTCGGCTTCATCAGGCCGAGCGCCCGGGCGTCGATCAGGTGGGTCGTCTCGGCGGTCAGCGGGACGTGCAGGCTGACGAAGTCGGACCCGGCGAGCAGGGCATCCAGCTCGACCCGGCGTGCACCCAGCGCGTCCAGAGCGGGGCTCTCTCGCCGGCCGGAGTAGACCAGCGGCATCTTGAACCCGACGGCCCGCTCGGCGACGGCCGTCGCGATCCGGCCCGGGCCGACCAGGCCGAGGGTCCGGCCGGTCACGTCGCCGCCTAGCATGTAGTTCGGGCCCCAGCCGGGGAACCGGCCGGCCCTCATCTCCCGATCGCCGTCGGCCACCCGCCGCGAGACCGCCAGTATCAGGGCCCAGGCCAGGTCGGCGGTCGCCTCGGTCAGGACGCCCGGGGTGTTGGTCACGAGGATGCCCAGCCGGGTCGCCTCGGCCACGTCAATGTTGTTGAATCCGACCGCCATGTTGGCGAAGACCTTGCAGCCCCCCGCCGCCACGAGCACCGAGGCGTCGACCGGGTCGTGGAGCATGCAGAGGACGGCGTCGAAACCCCCGACGCGGTCGCGAAGCTCCTCGACCGACAGCGGCCGGTCCTCGGAGCTGGCGACGACCCGGTCCGCAACCCCGGCGATGAGGGTCGGGGCGGGCTCGGGGATCGGTCGGGTGATCAGGACGCGGCCCGCCAAGTTTGCGGTCCCCTGAGAAATGGTCGAGCCCCGGTCGGGACTTCAACTTATCGCACCAGCATAGCCGCGCATCAAACCGCGTGCCAGTGACGAGCGCGGGATTGCCCGATGGCCTCGACGCGGCACGCCGAATGCACACGAGAGACGGCCGGTTGAACGACCCCCTTGGCCTGGCCCGGGCCTGGATTCTTCGTCGAGGAATTGTCCGATGAAACTCCGAGATCAAGTCCTGCTCGGCCTGGCGGGCGGGGCCGCCCTGGCGTGGGGCGCCCGGGCCTGGCTCCGGGCATCGAGGCGGATCGAGCTGGCCGGCCGGGTGGTGATCGTCACCGGGGGGAGCACCGGGCTCGGCCTGATGATCGCCCGTGAGGCGGTCCGCCGGGGAGCCAGGGTCGCGATCGCCGCGCGCGGGGAGTCGGATCTCCGCGACGCCGAGGCCGAGCTGAAGGGGCTCGGCGGGGACGTCCTGGCCGTGCCGACCGACGTCTCCGACGAGGGGCAGGTCCGCGTCCTGGTCGCCCGGACCATCGAGCGGTTCGGGCGGGTCGACATCCTGGTCAATAACGCCGGGACGATCCAGGTCGGCCCGGCCGAGTCGATGACCGTCGACGACTTCAAGAAGGCGATGGACACCAACTTCTGGGGCGAGTTGCTGCCGACCCTCGCCGTGCTCCCCCAGATGAGGGCCCAGGGGGGCGGCCGGATCGCCAACGTGGTCTCGGTCGGCGGCAAGGTCTCCGTGCCCCACCTGCTTCCCTACTCCGCGAGCAAGTTCGCCCTGACCGGCCTGACCGAGGGGCTCCGGGCCGAGCTGGCCAGGGACAACATCCTCGTCACCGGGATCTACCCCGGCACGATCCGGACCGGGGGCCACACCCACGCCGAGTTCAAGGGGGACCACCAGGCCGAGTACACCTGGTTTGCCCTCTCCGACATCATCCCCGGCATCTCAAGCTCCGCCGAAGGGGCCGCACGGGCACTCTGGAAGGCCGTGCTCGACGGCGACCCGGAGGTCGTCGTCGGCTGGAACGCCCGGCTGGCGATCCTCGGCCACAACCTCTTCCCCGAGTGGACCGTCGAGGCCCTCGCCCTGCTCAACCGGGTCATGCCCTCGGGCGGCCAGGCCCACGGCGAGGCCCTCCGGGGCGAGCAACTGTCCGGCAAGATCCCCGAGACCCTCAACCGGATGATCCCGCCGGGGGCCAGGCCCCGGCCGGCCTGAATGGTCGAGCACGGGAGTGAGGCGGCGTCGGCCCGATTGTGATAGCTTTTCGAAACGAAGCCACCGTCCCGCCCTCACCCTCTTCGGTGCGAACCATGCCAACCGTCCTCATCGGCGCGGAGCCGATCCGCGACCAGCCCGGCCCGTTCCGGACCGTCCTGGAGGCCGCCGGCTTCCGGGTCGTCGACCCGCCCACCCGGGAGCGGCTGACCGAGGCCAATCTCCTCGAATGGCTCCCCCAGTGCGACTCGATCATCGCGGGGGGAGAGTCGATCTCGGCCCGGGTCATCGAGGCGGCGCCGGGGCTCCGCGCGATCGCCCGGACCGGCGTGGGCTATGACGCGGTGGACGTCCCGGCGGCCTCGGCCCGGAAAATCGCCGTCTCGATCACGCCGGGGACGAACCAGGAATCCGTCGCCGAGCAGACATTTGCCCTGCTCCTGGCACTGACCAAGGACGTTCTCGCCCACGACCGGACGATCCGCCAGGGCTCCTGGGTCCGATCCCCCCTGCCCCGGCCTCTCCGAGGGCTGACGATGGGGATCGTCGGCCTCGGCCGGATCGGCCAGGCGGTCGCCACCCGGGCCGTCGCGTTCGGGATGAAGGTGATCGCCTTCGAGCCGACCGTGAACCGCGAGTTCAACGAGCGGTACGGCGTCCGACCGGTCGGCTTCGCGGAACTCCTGGCGGAAGCCGACGTCGTCAGCCTGCACCTGCCGCTGGTCGAGGGGACTCGCGGGCTGTTCGACCGCTCGACGTTCGCCCGGATGAAGCCGGGGGCCCTGCTGCTCAACACGTCGAGGGGCGGCCTGATCGTCGAGCCCGACCTCGTCGAGGCCCTCCGCTCGGGCCAGCTCGGAGGCGCCGGCCTGGACGTGTTCCACCGCGAGCCGCCCGAGGCCGACAACCCGCTCTGGGCCCTCCCGAACGTCGTCCTGACCCCCCACATGGCGGGCGTCGACACCCGCTCCATGGCCGACATGGCCGAGATGGCGGCCCGGACCCTGGTCGAGCTGCACGAGGGGCGGTGGCCAGGCCATTGCGTGGTCAACCCCGAGGTCGCCCCCGGCTGGAAATGGTGAGGACGCGCCGTCGGCCCGGGTCGGCGATCATTCGGGGTCCGGCCCGGGCTGCCCCGACGATTCGGCCTCGATCCGCTTCATCTCGACCAGGAAATCCCGGTTGACCAGCCCCCGGATCATCTCCGACAGATATTCCGCGACGCTGGTCCCCCGGGCCTTGGCGATCATCTGCGCCTTGCCGACGATCGTCACGTCGAGCTTGACCACGGCATCGCGCCGCTCGGACGACCTCGGACGTCCCCGTTTCTTGCCCATCGTTGGCGGCTCCGACACGTTCATCCGGCGGACTTCCCGCGATTCGCCCCTAGCCTAACCGGTCGACGAATCTGACGCATATTACAATTCACCAAAACTCCCCATTTTGACAGCTGCCAGAAATCGATTGAGACAAATTTTTTTTCTTTGATTTAAGTAACTTAAAACCGTACACTGGATTTATTGGGCGATGAGGCCCAATTGAACGGCTTAAACCGGGAGTCATCGGAGATGACCTCTCGGTCCCGTGGATCTGTTTGAAAATGGGAGGCTCGATGTCGAGCCGTATCCGGACACTCTCACCAGCCCTCGACCCCAATCCCGCGAGATCGACCCGCCAGGAATTCCATTAGCCGCACCGCATCCTCGACGTCGGCGTTCGCCCCGCGATCGACGGCATCGAGGTCGCCCGGAGGACCGGCCATCCCTTCTCCGAGGGGGGATCGGCCTCTTGCGATGATCCCGATCGGGGACCCGGCCAGAACGGCCCCCATGATCGACGAGACGAGCGGAATGGAAGAACCACACCAACGATTTCGCACCCGGACCAGGGAAGAAGGGAAGATCGATGATCGTCGCTCAGCTCGCCAAAATCGACACGACCATGACCCCCGAGCTTCGTCTCTTCGACGTCCCGAATGACGACCGACAGGTCGAGATCCGTCGGGTCGCCAGACTGTTGGACTCCTGGCTGATGGCCCAGGAGTCCCCCGCCCCCGACCCCGAGGCCGTCCACAAGGTCGAATGCAAGCTGCACGCCTCGATCAAGAACAGCTCGCTCTTTGGGTCCGTCTTGAGCTTCGCGGGCCTCAACCTCTGGGTCGACGAGCGGACGCCCGAGGGGGTCGTCGAGATCCAGGAGTCGATCAATCTGTGATCGAGGATACCGAGATCGAAGGCCGGGCGGCCGTCGCCCGGCCATCGCACCGTTCAGGCCGAAACGATCAGGCGTTCCCCTCGGGGGAGGTCGACTCTTCGACGGGCCAGGGCCGGGTCGCCCGCCAGATCCGGTCGCGGACCGCGCGCCATCGGGGCTCGTCCGGGGGCGGGATGATGGCGAGATAGTCGAGATCGGGGGCCCGGTCCAGGTGGTGGAGGTGGTGGTAGAGGGATCGGGCGGCGGAGGTGGGGCTATGGTGGCGGACGTGGGACGTGTGGCGGGCCGGACCCCGGGGCCAGGGCTCGGGGAGGGGCCCGATCGAGATCAGGAGATACCGGCCGCCGACCGGATGGGCGAAGAATCGGTCACGGTCGATCCGGTAGGCCGGCTTCCTCGGCGCGTAATGGACCGACATCAGGCCCGGGCTTCGAAAATCGGAGGCTTCGACGTGGGATTCGAGCCGGTCCACCGGCTCCCCGAGCGTACTCGCCAGCAGTTCCTGGGTGATCTGGCCGGGCCGGAGGACGATCGGTCGCGGGCCCGAGAGGTCGAGGACGCTCGACTCCAGGCCGATCGCGGTCCAGCCGCTGTCGAGGATCAGGTCGACCTTGCCGTCGAGGTCTTCCAGGACGTGCTCGGCGGCCGTCGGCGAGACGCCGGTCGATCGGTTGGCGCTCGGCGCGGCGATTGGCCGGCCGGCCGCGCGGATCAGCTTCCGGGCGACCTTCGGCCGGGGGACGCGGACGCCGACGGTGTCATGGCCGGCGGTGACGATGTCGGGGATGATCGGCGACCGGGGCAGGACCAGCGTGAGCGGGCCGGGCCAGAACCGATCCGCGAGGAGTTCGGCCCGATCCGGCCAGCGGGAGACGCAGGCGGCGGCCTCGTCCCGGTAAGCGATGTGGACGATCAGGGGATTGGTCGACGGCCGTCCCTTGGCCTCGAAGATCCGGGCGACGGCCTCGGGATTCGTCGCGTCGGCGCCGAGGCCGTAGACGGTCTCGGTCGCGAACGCGACGAGGCCGCCGGATCGGATGATCTCGGCGGCCTCGGCGATCGCGAGCGGGTCGGGGTCGTCGGGGTCGACCGGGATGACGCGGGTGTTGGGCACGGCAACCTCCGGCCGCCCGTCGGCGAGGACATCGGCTTACGCCTTCGCTTCCTCGGCGAGCCGGGCGAGGTAGGCGTCCTTCAGGGCGCCATAGCTGGCCTCGCGCGAGTCGTAAAGCCTCTTGAGGGGCCGGGCTTCGTGGCGGGCCAGGGCGTAGGCGGTCAGCAGCGGCAGGGCGATCGTGCTGTCGGTGTAGCAGGTCACGGAGTCGGGTAGTTTCTCGGGGTCGACCTTGCCCCAGGTCATCGCCTCGGTCGCGGTGGCGCCGGAGAGTCCGCCAGTGTCGGGCCGGGCGTCGGTGATCTGGAGGAAGTAGTCGTGCCCGGCCTCTTCCAGGCCGAGGACCTCCTGGATCTGCGGCTCGGTCTGGAGCATGAAGTTCTTCGGGCTCCCGCCGCCCAGGATCAGGACGCCCGAGTGGCCCCCGTCGCGCTTGGCCTTGTAGACGATCGAGGCCGTCTCGTTGACGTCGCGAAGGGAGTCGATCTGGAGCTTCGAGTCGAGCATGCTGAGCGCGGCGAGGTTCATGCCGATCGAGCTGTCGCCGGGGCTCGACGTGTAGATCGGCACCCCGCACTCGAACGCGGCGGCCAGCAGGCTGTTGGCCGGCCGGCCGAGGGCCTCGGCGCGGGCCTGGAGGTAGCGCCCGACCTCGTAATGGAACTCGGCCGTGCCCATCGGCCTGGCGAAGACGTCGGTCCGGATCAGCTCTCGGTAGAAGCTGTCGGTGTCGAGCAGCGTCTTGTAGTCGAAGACGATGTCGTAGATCCGGATGATCGCGTTCTCTCGGAGCGCGTAGTCGTCCAGGTTCGGGCGGCTCTGGTGCAGGGGCAGGTCGAGCGCGTAGTGGGTGTCGTGATAGAGGTTCGCCCCGGTCGAGACGATCCAGTCGACGAACCCCGCGCGGATCAGTGGGATGAGGCAGCTCATCCCCATCCCGGCGGGCGTGAGCGCGCCGGAGATCGTCAGCCCGACCGTGCAGTCGGGCGCGAGCATCTTCCGGGTGAAGACCTGGCAGACTTCGCGGAGCCGGCCCGCGTTGTAGCTGAGGAACGCCCGGTCGATCAGGTCGGCGGCGAGATCGCCCCCGGTCACGGCCGGCGGGGCGATCCTGTGCTGGCTGACCTTGTGCAGGTACTTCTCGTGGTCGTGGCCGCTCATGGGAGGAGGATCGCGGCGGCGACGACGGTGGTCCAGAGGCCGTCCCTGTGGCCGACGGCGGTCGCGGTGACTTCCTTGGTCTGGTAGATCACGTCGGCGATCCGCCAGATCTCGCGCTTCTCGTCCCACGAGCTGTTGGGGTTGAACTCGACCCCGAGCACGGTGGCGAGCATCTCGGCGGCGAGATCCTCGGCATAATCGGCGGCGAACTTGGCGGTCTGGCCGTAGGCGTGGTGCTCGGACAGGTAGCCGAAGGTGCTCCGGTCGCGAGGCTTGGCCACGCCGACGCTGGCGGCGATCAGCCGATTGGGCTCGGCCGTGGCGCACTCGCTCATCACGACGTGGACGATCTGCCCGGGTTGGAGCTGCGGGAGCCCCTGCTCGACCGTGATCTCCTCGCAATTCGGCGGGAAGATGCTGGAGACCCGGACGAGGTTGTAGCAGGCGATGGAGGCGTCGCGGAGGGCCATCTCGAAGCTGGTCAGCTTCTCGCGGTGGACGCCGACGCCCTTGGTGAAGAAGAGTTGTTTCGGTACGTACATCGGCGTGTCTGACACCTCCCCGGCCGGACGCCCCCCGGTCCGACTCGACCGGAGGAGGATCGGCACCGTGGCCTCGCGGATCGACCGGCGACCCCGACGGGCCCCGATCCGACGCCGCATTCGACGAAAACCCCGAGCTATCCGGCGTCGGCGACCAGGCCGCCGCCCTCATCTCTCGACGACCGGCGGCCTCAACGACCCCGAAAAAAAGCCGCCCGACCCAAGAAGGGCCGGGCCTGATCTGATCCGATGGGAGATTGCGCCGGCAGGAATCGAACCTACGACCTCCAGGTTATGAGCCTGGCGAGCTAGCCGCTGCTCCACGGCGCAACTGGATCATATCGAATCGAATGACCGAAGAAAAGTCCCATTTCTCACCATCCCGAAATCTTCATCGGGCGGCTTGCGGCCGAGTCTCTCACCAGTCATTCGACACAGCGAAATTGTACCAGGGGCCGAAAATCGGATTCGGGCGATAGGCGAAGCCGTGTGACATCGTGCCCGGGCCGATGCCGTCCTGGCCGGCGTGGGTCCGGAAGTAGACACCTCCCCCGACGTCGGAGGCCATCCGGTCGACGTGGTAGAGATACCAGGCCATCTTCTGAAGCGGCGGCGAAATATTCGCGGAGCTTGCGTTCCATCTCAGACTCTGTGTTGCTCCCGCTCAGGACCTCGACGGCAAGGGTCGGCGACAGCGGGGGAATCGGTGCCGTGCGAAACCGGCCGGGAGGGAACAGGTCCCGGGCGATGAACGAGACGTCGGGGACGCGGACCAGGCCGGGGCGGGGGCCAGTAGCATCTTCCCATCCGGCCCGGCGACGATCCCCAGGGGATTCTGGGAGAGGAAGTTCTTCAGGAGATCGATGAGCACGCAGAGATCGATGAGCACGCAGACCATGTTCGACCCGTAGAAACCATCGTCTTCTCCACCAGGACGCCCTCGGCGAGTTCGCGGGGCCAATCCTCGTGATCATTGATGGCGAGGACATCATCCACTGTGGCCGTCCCCGGGGGGGACGGGCCAGGACACGATCGGCGGGCACTCCGAGAGCCTCGAGGAAGTCGGCGGGCGTTGGGCTCTTCTCCACGATTCGAGGTTCGATCGATGTGGTCGATGGGGAGATCGTCAGATCCTCTCGGACTCGGCCATGAGAAGGGTACAATTTCCATGATCCGCCCGGACTGATACGCAGGGCAGGCGAATGACGGGCGAATCCGGTCGAGCTAGTCGGCCGGCCTTC
The DNA here is from genome assembly GCA_021777685.1 of Planctomycetota bacterium. Taxonomy (GTDB): domain Bacteria; phylum Planctomycetota; class Planctomycetia; order Isosphaerales; family Isosphaeraceae; genus Tundrisphaera. The sequence continues at coordinate 14,895 of JAJYDH010000023.1, forward strand.
ATCCGGTTTACAATCGGCTCTGTCAAGCCGTTCACACTCGCGACCCGGACCCGACCGCCCTGATGTCCATCACCGCTCCGACATCCAAGACGCCTGAGCTCGAAATCCCCGGGGCAGCCATCCCCTCGGACTCGCTCGCCCGGCGGCTCCGGCCGCTCGCGGGCAAGCCGGCCGGGTCGCTGGTGATCCACGAGATCTATCGGAGCCTCCAGGGGGAGAGCACCCTCGCAGGGCTGCCCTGCACGTTCGTCAGGTTGACGGCGTGCCACCTCCGCTGCTCCTATTGCGACACCGCCCACGCCTTCCACCGAGGCGAGACCGTCCCGCTCGACGAGGTGGTCTCGCGGGCGCTGGCGACCGGCGACCGCCTGATCGAGGTGACGGGCGGCGAGCCGCTGCTCCAGCCCGAGGTCTTCCCGCTCATGTCCTCGCTGGCCGACGCGGGGCGGACCGTCCTCCTGGAGACCAGCGGGGCCGTCAACATCGCCCCGGTCGACCCCCGGGTGACGATCATCCTCGACGTGAAGACGCCGGGCTCGGGCGAGGCCGCCGCGAATCTCGAAGCCAACCTCGCCCTCCTCAAGCCGACCGATGAGGTCAAGTACGTCGTCTGCGACCGCGACGATTTCGACTGGGCCGTCGCCCACGTCCGGGCCTTCGGCCTGGCCTCGCGCGTGCCGGTCCTGGTCGGCGCCGCGCACGGCCGGGTCGACCCGACCGAACTGGCCGCCTGGGTCCTGGAAACCGGCCTACCGCTCCGGCTCCAGGTCCAGCTCCACAAGCTCCTCTGGGGGCCGACCGCCCGGGGGGTCTGAGCGGACCCGGGAGGGTTGGGCAACGCTCGCGAGAGGTTGCTCGGCCGGGCTACGGCGTCCGGAAGGTGAAATCCCTCGCGGCTTCCTCCATCGCTTGTTCCGGAATCCTCGGCTCGCGGGCCGGACGGGATCGCGCGAAAGCAGCCGTCCGCTGAGTTTTCTTTCGGCGGGAAAACCCGGTTATTTCGGGCCGATTTCGCACGATGATAAGGTCGCGATGGGCGATGAATCGAGCCCCGGCGACATCGATGGGAGGGGCAAACGGGCGGGATGGCCCGGCCGATTGGGTTCGGATTTCTCGGACATCGGCCTCGGGCGGCCGGGTTCGACTCGCATGGCCGGGGAATTGGCCTCGAGTTCTCAAGGGCGAGGCGCGGCGCGGCCAGAGGTGTTGGGTCCGAGTTTTCGATCCGGGGCGGCGGGCTTGATCGGGTGGGTTCGTTTTTCCTTCCCGGCGAGAGCTGCGGTCTTGACGTCATCCGATCGAGATTGTTTATGGTTTTCTGGGGCATTTGCGTGAATTTGAGATCTGGATTCTAAAATCCCGGATCGTCTCCCGCCAGCAAACATTCATAAATCGTCTCTGGGATATCAACGAAAGCGCATGGCCGCGCGGCGGGCCGAATTGGCCGACATCGGGAGGTCCGTTGCCGTGGCCCGGGGGCGTCGACCGGCCCGCCGGCGCCTTGACGACCGCCCGGTCGGGCGTTAGGTTGTGGCGTTTCAGCAGGTTACAAATACACAGACGGGGGCGGTCGGAGACGGGCCAGGGACGCCGGTCCGACGTCCTCCGGCCCGCGTTCCGCGTCCCAGGGAGTTCGCACGACCGATGTCCGACACGCACAAGTACGTGTATTCGTTCGGCGGTGGGAAGGCCGAGGGCAAGGCCGACATGAAGGCCCTGCTCGGCGGCAAAGGGGCCAACCTGGCCGAGATGAGCGTCATCGGCATCCCCGTGCCCCCCGGATTCACCATCACCACCGAGGTCTGCGCGGCCTACTACGAGAACGGCAAGAAGCTGCCCGACGCCGTCAGGCCCCAGGTCGAGGCGGCCATCAAGCAGGTCGAGCAGCAGATCGGCACCCGGCTGGGCGACCCGGCCGACCCCCTGCTCGTCAGCGTCCGCTCCGGCGCCGCGCTGTCGATGCCGGGCATGATGAACACGATCCTCAACCTCGGCCTCTCCGACGCCTCGACCGAAGGCCTGGCCAAGAAGACCGGAAACGTCCGGTTCGCCTACGACGGCTATCGCCGGCTGATCGACATGTTCGGCTCGGTCGTCATGGGCGTCGATCACGAGCACTTCGAGCACGAGCTCGACTCCCTCAAGAAGGAGCGGGGCGTCCAGCTCGACACCGAGCTGACCGGCGACGACCTCAAGCTCCTCGTCCAGAAGTACAAGGCCGTCTACAAGAAGGGGACCGGATCGGACTTCCCCCAGGACCCCAAGGACCAGCTTTGGGCGGCGATCATGGCCGTCTTCAATAGCTGGGAGGGGAAGAAGGCGATCGAGTACCGCCGGATCGAGAAGATCACCGGCCTGAAGGGCACGGCGGTCAACGTCCAGGCGATGGTCTTCGGCAACATGGGCGAGAACTCCGGGACCGGCGTCGCCTTCACCCGCGACCCGAACACCGGCGAGGACGTCTTCTACGGCGATTATCTCATCAACGCCCAGGGAGAGGACGTCGTCGCCGGCATCCGGACCCCCGAGCCGATCAGCCGGCTTCAGGACGACATGCCCAAGGTGTACTCCGAGCTGATGGACATCCGCCAGAAGCTCGAAGGCCACTACAAGGACATGCAGGACATCGAGTTCACCGTCCAGGACGGCACGCTCTACATGCTCCAGACCCGGAGCGGCAAGCGGAACGGCCCCTCGGCCGTCCGGATCGCCGTCGAGATGGTCAAGTCCGGGATGATCGACAAGAAGACGGCCCTCCAGCGCGTCAATCCCGACCGGCTCAATGACCTGCTCCTCCCCATGCTCGACCCCAAGGCCAAGGTCGAGGCGATCGCCCGGGGGATCGACGCCAGCCCCGGCGCCGCCTGCGGGAAGATCGTCCTCTCGGCCGAGGACGCCGTCGCCCACGTCGCGGCCCACCCAGGCGTGCCGATCCTCCTGGTCCGCAAGGAGACCAGCCCCGAGGACGTCGCCGGGATGCACCTGGCCGCCGGCATCCTGACCTCGACCGGCGGCAAGGCCAGCCACGCGGCGGTCGTCGCCCGAGGGTGGGGCAAGCCCTGCGTCGTCGGCTGTGAAGCCGTCCGGATCGACGAGAAGGCCGGCACGATCACCGTCGCCGGCAAGACGATCCAGGCCGGCGAGTATCTCACGATCAACGGGACCAACGGCGACGTGATGCTCGGGCAGGTCCCGACCGTCCCGCCGACGATCTCCGGCTCGTTCGCCGAGTTCATGTCCTGGGCCGACGAGTTCCGGACCCTCAAGGTCCGGGCCAACGCCGACGCCCCCAATGACGCCACCAAGGCCCGCGAATTCGGCGCCGAGGGGATCGGCCTCTGCCGGACCGAGCACATGTTCTTCGGCGACGACCGCATCCTCCCCATGCGGAAGATGATCCTGGCCGATGACGTGGCGGGCCGGCAGGCCGCCCTGGCCGAGCTCGAGCCGTTCCAGAAGAAGGACTTCGTCGGCCTGTTCGAGGCGATGGACGGCCTGCCCGTCACCATCCGCCTGCTCGACCCGCCGCTCCACGAGTTCCTCCCGCACGACGAGAAGGGCCAGGCCGACGTCGCCCGGTCGATCGGCGTGCCGGTCGACAAGGTCAAGCACCGGGTCGAGGAACTCCACGAGTTCAACCCGATGCTCGGGTTCCGCGGCTGCCGTCTCCCGATCGTCTTCCCCGAGATCGGCGACATGCAGATCCGGGCCATCATCGAGGCCGCCATCGAGGTCAAGAAGATGGGCAAGAGCGTCCTGCCCGAGATCATGATCCCGCTCGTCGGGACGGTCGAGGAGCTGACGATGCTCAAGAAGCGGACCATCGCCGTGGCCGAGGAGGTCATGGCCAAGGCGGGGACGCAGGTGGAATACCTCATCGGCACGATGATCGAGGTCCCCCGGGCCGCCCTGACCGCCGACAAGATCGCCGAGGAGGCCCAGTTCTTCTCGTTCGGCACCAACGACCTGACCCAGATGACCTTCGGCTTCAGCCGGGACGACATCAAGGGGTTCATGCCGACCTACCTGAGGGAGAAGATCCTGCCGGTCGACCCGTTCCAGACCCTCGACGCCTCCGGCGTCGGCCAGCTCGTCGAGATGGGCGTGACCAAGGGCCGCGCCGCCCGCAAGGCCAAGGCCGGCGAGCACCTCAAGGTCGGCATCTGCGGCGAGCACGGCGGCGATCCCGAGTCGGTCGCGTTCTGCCACAAGGCGGGCCTCGATTACGTCTCCTGCTCCCCGTTCCGGGTCCCCATCGCCCGGCTCGCCGCCGCGCAGGCCGCGCTCGCCGACGGGAAGGCCATCAGCCGCGACCGCTGATCGGTCGGGAACTCTTTCGCCATGTTGCCGTCTAATCCTCGGGCCGTCGGAGACCACCTCCGGCGGCCCGGGCTCGTTTCGAACAGCCGCCCTGTCGATCCTGGGAGACACACGACCCCGTCCCGTAACCCCTGGCGCGATTTTGGGTCCGGTCGCTTGTCGGGCCCGAAACGTCGTGGTAGCCTAGGGATGAACGCTCGGGTCATCCATCGCATCATCTCGTCCGATCGGTGTTTCTTCGGATCGTCGAGTCTCGGCGGCTCCAGCTTTGTTCCTTGCGGGCCGGTCGTAACCCCGCGACAACCTCTCGACTCAGATCGAATTCGCACTCGCGCGCGGAAAGTCAGGCGCCCGGCGGCGCCACCACTTCGACGCGCCGTCGCCTCCAGGTCCGGCGACCCTCTCGGAGCCCCGTCTCATGGCCAAGCAGAACCGCGATTGGAGCGATATCCTGGTCAAGCGCGGGGTGATCGGCCCCGATCAGCTCAAGGAAGCCCAGCGGATGGGCAACCTCGCCCTGGAAGAGGCGCTGGTCAAGCTCAACTACGTCGACAGCGACGACGTCATGAAGGCCAAGGCCGAGCAGTTCGGGATGGACTTCGTCGCCCTCCGCGACATCGAGATCCCCACCTCGGTCATCGAGCTCGTCCCCGAGTCGCTCGCTCGCGAAAACGTCGTGATGCCGCTCGCCCAGGAAAACGGGATGATCAAGGTCATCATGGCCAACCCCAACGACTTCGAGACCGTCGACAAGCTCCGGTTCGTCCTGAACCGAGAGATCGACGTGGCCCTCGCGTCGAAGGAGGCCATCCTCGAGGCGATCAACAAGTATTACGGCGGGACGTCGCAGGAGACCGAGTCGGTCGACTCGATGCTCCAGGAATTCACCGACACGGCCATCGACTTCTCCGACGACGGCGCCGGCAGCAAGAGCGGCTCGGGCGCGAACACGATGGAGGAAGGGGACGCGCCGGTCATCCGACTGGTGCATCTCATCATCCAGGAGGCCGTGATGACACGGGCCTCGGACATCCATATCGAGCCCTTCCAGGACCGGGTCCGGATTCGCTACCGGATCGACGGCGTCCTCATCGAGCGCGACTCCGCCCCGCGCCGGCTCCTCGCGGCCATCGTCAGCCGGCTCAAGATCATGGGGTCGATCGACATCGCGGAGAAGCGCCGCCCGCAGGACGGGCGGATCAAGATCCACGTCGCGGGCAAGGACATCGACCTCCGCGTCAGCATCCTCCCGACCAACCACGGCCAGTCGGTCGTCATGCGAATCCTGGACCGTGACAACATCAAGGTCGGACTTCGGGACCTCGGGTTCGCCGAGGACGACTGGAAGAAGTTCCAGCAGCTCATCAAGCGGCCCAACGGCATCCTCCTCGTCACCGGCCCGACCGGCTCGGGCAAGACGACGACCCTCTACGCCGCGCTCAACGAGTTGAACCGACCCGACGTCAAGATCATCACCGCCGAGGACCCGGTCGAGTACTACCTCCCGGGCGTGAATCAATGCGAGGTCCGGGCCAAGATCGGGATGACTTTTGCACGCATCATTCGAGCCATGCTCCGCCAGAATCCGAACATCCTCCTGGTGGGCGAGATCCGGGATGAAGAGACGGCGAACACCGCGATCCAGGCGTCTTTGACGGGACACCTGGTTTTCAGCACACTCCACACGAACGATGCGCCCAGTGCTGTTACAAGATTGGTCGACATCGGGGTCCAGCCCTTCCTCGTCGCCAGCTCGGTCATGGCGATCATGGCGCAACGACTGGTCCGCAAAGTCTGCCCGAAATGCAAGGTCCGATACGAGCCGCCGGCCGCCACCCTCAAGGCCATCGGTCTCCGCCCCGAGATCGCCAAGAAGGCCAACTTCATGAAGGGCAAGGGGTGCTCGCACTGCAACAAGTCGGGCTACCGGGGCCGGATGGGCATCTACGAATTGATGGTCATGACCAGCACGATCCGCGACATGACGTTCAAGGGAGAGCCGACCCAGGCGCTCCGTAAAGTGGCACGCAAGCAGGGGATGCACACTCTTTTCGAGGATGGGATGATCAAGGCCCTGAAGGGGCAGACCACCCTGGAAGAGATCCTGCGGATCACCCACCAGGAGTCGCTCGCGGAGACGACGGTCTGATTGGACTTGCCCGAGCCGGCGGTCTCCGCGCGTTGGGCCTGATAAGCCCGTCGCGCCACCTCGGTCCGGGCAGTCCGCGGGCCGACGACACGGACCGCACGGGTCCCTCTTGAGCGCGAGATGTCCCCGACTCGGGTCGACAAACCCTCGCCCGTCGCTTGATTCGGGATGCCGTGGGGCGGAATAATGGGGTGCGGGACGGGTTCCCGAGTCGTCCGCGCAACTCCCATCGCAAGTTCTCCGTTCCGCTGGACACCTGGTTCGCAATACAAGATCAACCCTCTACACTCGTGGAGGGATGACGCCCCCGAGAGCGGGGGTGGGCCGACGGAGACCTGGCGAAAGGTAATAAGACGCTCATGGGAACGTTGCTGATCGACAAGCTGCTCCAGACGGTCGTGACCCAGAAGGCGAGCGACCTCCACCTGACCGTCGGCTCCAAGCCGATGCTCCGGCTGGGCGGCCACATGGTCCCGCTGAACACGAAGGTCCTGGAGAGTTCCGACACCTCGGCCCTGATGAAGAGCATCACGCCCGAGCGATGCCAGCAGGAGCTGCAGGAGGTCGGCGGGACCGACTTCGGGTTCGCCTTCGGCGAGGCGGCCCGGTTCCGGGTCGCCATCTTCAAGCAGCGGGGCAACGTCGGGCTGGTGCTCCGGCGGATCCCGAACGAATTCCTGACGTTCCAGCAGATCGGGCTGCCGACGGTCATGGAAGAGTTGATCCAGCGCCCTCGCGGGCTGATCCTCGTCACCGGGCCGACCGGCTCGGGCAAGACGACCAGCCTGGCGAGCATGATCAACTGGATCAACAACAACATGGACCGCCACATCATCACGATCGAGGACCCGATCGAGTACTATCACAAGCACGGGAAGTCGCTCGTCAACCAGCGAGAGATCGGCATCGACGTCCCGGACTTCCCCGAGGCCATCCGCCGGGCCCTCCGGATGGACCCGGACATCATCCTCGTCGGCGAGATGCGCGACCTGGCCACGATCCAGGCGGCCATCACCGCCGCCGAGACCGGTCACATCGTCTTCGGCACGCTCCACACCAACTCGGCCGAGGGGACGGTGAACCGGATCATCGACGTGTTCCCCAAGGAGCAGCAGGACCAGATCCGGACGCAGCTCTCGGTGGCCATCCTGGGCGTGCTCGCCCAGGCGCTCGTGCCCCGCAAGCCCAAGGGGCTGGTCGCCGCCTACGAGATGCTCGTCGTCACGCCGGCCATCTCGAACCTGATCCGCGAGAACAAGACGTACCGGATCGACTCGTCGATCCAGACCGGGCGCAAGCACGGCATGATCCTGCTCGACGACAACCTGTTCAACCTCTGGCGGCAGGGGATCGTCGAGGAGGAAGAGGTCATGTACAAGTGCCGCAAGCCGGCGGAACTCCGCCTGCGGATCGAGAACGCCAAGAAGGGCATCATGGACGACGAGGAGGAGGAAGAAGAGGAAGAAGACGTGAAGAAGAAGTGAAAATCAAGGTTTTATAGGTCGATCGGTCGTCACGGACGGCCTTTCGGCCCGTAGCATCTCGGCCCTCCTCGCACGATCCGGCTCCGATTCGCCGATCCGCGGCGCCGCCGGTCCTCGGCGACGCCTCCCGTCTCCCGCCCCGAGGCCGTCCTGGCCCGGGCGTCTTGGTATGAAACTCGAAGCCGCGAACTCGGGCCGGCCGGTGGCCTCGCCCGGAAGCGCCCCTAATAGACCTCGCCCTCGCGGAAGGTGGATCCATGGCTCGTCGCATCGGCACAATCCTGGTCGACATGGGCTACCTCGACGAGGATGCGCTCTGGAAGGTCCTGGAGGAGCAGAAGCGCTCCGACGGCGAGTTGCTGGGCAAGGTGGCGACCCGGATGGGGCTCGTGACCGAGGACCAGGTGCTCAAGGCGCTCGGCGAGCAATTCGGCCTGAAGGTCGTCCGGCTCGGCGACATGTCGATCCCCTCCGAGCTGATCGACATGGTCAACGAGACGATGGCCACTTCGTTCAAGATCGTGCCGATCTCGCAGAACAAGAAGGACAAGAGCGTCACCGTCGCGATGGGCGACCCTCGCGATCCGGCGACCCTGGACAGCATCAAGCAGTTCCTCGGGGTCGACGTCAAGGGCGTCGTCGCGGCCGAGTCGGACGTGATGGCGGCGATCTCCCGGCTCTACGCGGGCAAGCAGGAGTCGATCCAGGACGTCGTCAAGCAGATCGAGAACGACAAGGGGCTGGCGCAGTTCTCGCACCGGAATGAGAACACGATCGACCTGGAGGCCATCTAGGAGATGGCCGAGGCGGCGCCGGTCCGCAAGCTCCTGAACATGGTGCTCCTGCTGGCGATCAAGGACAAGGCGTCGGACATCCACTTCGAGCCGTTCGAGGACGAGTACAAGATGCGGTATCGGGTCGACGGCATCCTCTTCCAGCTGGTGCCGCCCCCCCGCCACCTGG
>JAJYDH010000024.1 GCA_021777685.1 Planctomycetota bacterium
ATGCCCGGGGGCTCATTACGTGGGGATCGTCGACGGAGCGAAGGGGAACTGGGACTTCCTGGGACGGCACACCGACGTGCAGGTGACCGACTTCTGGCATGCGGCGGAGTACCTGGGCAAGGCGGCGGCGGTGCTGTACCGGGGCCAGCCTCAGACTCGCAAGGCGTGGCTGGACGATGCGTGCCACCGGCTCAAGCACGAGTCGGGCGGTGCCGAGTGGGTGCTGAAGCGGTTGCGGACGCTGGCGAAGGAGCGTCCCTGGGCCAGGGGTGGCGAGGATGTGGATCGGGCGATCACGTACTTCGCGAACCAGTCGGGAGCAGGGCGGATGGACTACTCCGGCCGGGTGTCGGCGAACAAGCCGATCGGCAGCGGGGTGACGGAGGCGGCGTGCAAGGTGATCGTCAAGCAGCGGTTGTGCGGCTCGGGGATGAAGTGGACCGAGGATGGTGCGTCGGTGGTGCTGAGCCTGCGGGCGTTGAGCTACACGCCGGAGCGGTGGGACCAGTTCTGGCCAAAGGTCGATCGGTGGGGCTTCCCCGTCGCTGCTTGAGTGATGGGATCGGTACTGATTTTACATCAACCATCGGTTGAACCCGACGGCGAGGATTCGGCAGGGCTGGCTAAACTCCAATACCGTTGAATTAATCCAATGGCTTGCGCCAGAGGCATTTCTGTCTCCCCGCTCCCTCTGGGAGAGGGGCCGGGGGTGAGGGGCGTCGCGGGACCAGACGGGACGGAAAAAGCTCTTTTCGACCGTTCGTCGACATTCCACGCCCCTCACCCCAACCTTCTCCCAGAGGGAGAGGGAGCCAGAAAAGCCTTCGCGAACCAGGTTTAGGCTCGTTCAACGGTATTAGGCTAAACTCCGCCTGTCAACTCCGAGGGAACTCGCAGAACGTGTCTGCAAAGATGGCCGAAGACATTAGAACTCGGGGCTAGTTCGTTTTTGCTCCGACCTGGGCTGAAATGGAAGCCAAGATCAAGAAGCGAAATGACAAGTAGCTTGACCCCCAACGACATGCGGGCTATCTGCGATTCGCTCAACGACGAACGCGCCACGGGCGGGCAATCCAAGCTCGCCCGTTTGTTTGAGTGGAATCACAGCACAATCTGGCGAAAGCTCAGCGGCTAGTCGCTGATCACGCAGAGTTATGAGCTGGCGATTCGGCAGGCTGTCGAAGCTCTGCCATCTCAAATCGCCAGAAAGCCAAATCGCATTGCATTTAGGTTTAGGAACGCCAGCACAATGCCGGCTCTGCCACGGCAGAATATTACATCTCAAACAGACACCGCGACTGCGATCATAAGTCGTTGCAACAAAAAAACTTAAAAGTGGAGACGACGGGGGTCGAACCCGCAACCTCGTGGTTGCAAACCACGCGCTCTCCCAGTTGAGCTACGTCCCCTCGATCGGTTCATCTTACTCCTTGCGGCCCGGTTTTCCAAGATCGGGAGCGGGAATGTGTGTTCCGTTCGAGAAGCTTCAAGCGGCCTGGGTCTCGGCGAGCAGCAGCCTGGTGGCCTCGTGACGGGGTTCCTGGAAGACCTGCGCCGGGGGGCCGGATTCGAGGACCTGGCCGTTGCCGAAGACGTGGACCGTGTGCGAGACCTGGCGGGCGAATTTCATCGAGTGGGTGACGACGATCATGGTCATGCCGTCGCGGGCCAGGTCGGCCATGACGGCCAGGACCTCCCCGGCCATCCTCGGGTCGAGGGCGCTGGTGGGCTCGTCGAAGAGCATCGCCCGGGGTTCCATCGCCAGGGCCCGGGCGATCGCGACCCGTTGCTGCTGGCCCCCGGAAAGGTGGCGAGGCCGGGCGTCGAGCTTGTCGAGCAGGCCCACCCGGTCGAGGAGCTTCCTCGCCCGCTCCTCGGCGCGGGCCCTGTCGAGCCCGAGGACGTGGATCGGCGCCTCGGTCACGTTCTGGAGGACCGTCCGGTGCGGGAAGAGGTTGAACGACTGGAAGACCATGCCGACCGTCCGGCAGACCTGTCGGAGGGTCTTCGAGCGCTCGCGTGGTCGGGTTTCGACGCCGATCCGGAGGCCGTCGACGGTCACGCTGCCGCCATCGAACGATTCCAGGCCGTTCAGGCAACGAAGGAACGTGCTCTTGCCGCCGCCCGACGGGCCGATGATGGAGGCCACCTCGCCCCGGGCGAACCCGAGGGACACGCCCTTGAGGACATCCAGCGGGCCGTATCGCTTGACCAGGCCGTCGACCTCGATCATTCGATCACCCCCTTCCCAGGCTCGGCGTCCAGACGTTGTTCGACCCAGCGCGAGAATTTCGAGAGCGGCAGGCTCATCGCCATGTAGAGCGCGGCGGTGGCCACCCCGAATTCGAGGACTCCCCCCTGACTGTTGAAGAGGATCGAGTATTGCTTGGTCAACTCGGTCAGCGCGATCACCGAGCAGACCGAGGTGTCCTTGAACAGGGCGATGAAGTCGCTGGTGACGGGCGGGATGACGATCCGCGTCGCCTGGGGGATGATGACCCGGCGGATTGCCAGGGCGGGGGACATCCCGAGCGCCAGGGCGGCTTCCATCTGCCCCTTGGGGATCGCCTGGAGCCCGGCCCGGTAGATCTCCGCCTCGTAGGCCGAGTAGTTCATCGCCAGGCCGGCCACGCCGGCCGCCCAGGGCGAGAGCGTGAGCCCCAGGTCCGGGAGGACGTAGAAGAGGACATAGAGCTGGATGATGAGAGGCGTCCCGCGGATCAGCTCGACGTAACCGCCCAGGAGCCGAGCGAGCGGCCGAGGGCCGTAGAGGCGCCAGACCGCGACGAGCAGCCCGATCGCCATCGCCAGCGGCATGGCGGTGCACGAGAGCACGATCGTCGTCAACGCCGCCAGAAGGAGGCTCGGCCCGAACCGGAGGAGCAGGCCGAGGTCGAAGATCGGCCGGCGAGGCCCGGCCGGGTCGGCGGTCGTCGAGGCCCGTCGCCCGAGGTCCTCCTGGGCCTCGTTCCAGATGTCGTATTTCTCGTAAATCTTGCGGAGTTCGCCCGAATCGATCAGCCGGCCGATCGCCCGGTCGATCGCGTCCCGGAGGCGAAGGTCTTCCTTGCGGGTGTAGATCACGTAATAGCCGGACCCCTCGGGCGGGCCGACCGGCGCCAGGCGATCGCGGAACTCGGGCGACTTGATGTAGTGGCGGGCCGCCGGGAGGTCCTGGAGCGTGGCGTCGATCTGGCCGTTGCGGACGGCCCTCATCGCGTTGGTGACCCCGTCGAAGGTGAAGATCCGGATATTGTCGCCCTGAAACCGCCGGGCATAGGTGTCGGCCGCCGACATCCCCATCACGCCGACCTTCCAGGGGCCGCCGCCGGGGCGCGGGAACTCGAAATCGGCCCAGGCCCGCACCGGGCCGTCGCGGGCCGCCATCAATTGAAGCTGATAGATGTAGTAAGGGCGGCTGGCCAGGAAATCCCGGGCCCGGGCCCCCGTCAGCTCGTAGCCGTTGACGACGGCGTCGACCTCGCCCCGGCCGAGGACCTGGAGGAGGTATTCCCACTGGGCCTGGAACAGGACCGGCTCGACGCCCAGTTCGGCGCCGATCCGTGTCATCAACTCGGCCTCGAAGCCGACGCGGCGATCGGCCTCGTCCCTGAAGAAATAGGGGGCGCCCCCTTCCTCGTCGGCGCCATAGGTCAGGCGGCCCGAGGAACGGACGCGGGCGAGGGTGTCGGCGGCTGAGATCCGGGGAGTGACCATCGCCGTCGAGGAGACGGCCAGGAGGAGGGCGAGTCGGGCGAGGAGATTCGACGACAGGGCGACGGCAAGGGCGGATGGGACGTCTTCGTCGGAGACGGTCTCGGATTCCGAGGCGTCGGAGGTATCACCCATCAAGACGAGTCCTTCCTCGACCGAGATCGGTCGCAAGCCGAGAACACCGCGAGATCGACACCGAGGACGATGGACAACTCCCGCGGCTCTCCGGTTCGGGGCGGGGCGTTCACTCGCCGTGCTGCTGAGATCGGAGACGGCGGACCCTCCGGACCCGGCGCCTGACGCTCCGCGAGACCCTCGTCGAGCGGAGGCGCGTGAAGTTCCCGACGAGGAACTGGTGCCCTCGCCAGTGAATCCGGCGGTTGACGAGCGCGTCGAACCAGACCGGCATCAGGAACAGATCCTTGACCGGGCTCAGGACCAGGTGACGGAAGCTGGGGAACGTCCCCCGAAGCCGCTTCGTCTGGACGGCGTCGCGGAACAGTCCCAGGCCCACCAGGACGGTCAGGCCGCCCCAGGCCAGCCCCGACTCGCCCGAGAGGGCCCAGACCAGTCCGACGACCGCCAGGTTGAACGCCGGCTCGACGATGAACGTCGGCAAGGCCAGCCGCCGGCGGATCTTGAACCAGCGCGAGTGCCGGTTGAGGAACCAGCGGAAGCTCCGATGCTGGTTGACGTTCTCGATGACGTGATGGCTCAGCCGGATCGCATAGCCGGCCTTGCGGACCCGGATGCCGATCGCCTGGTCCTCGGCCAGCAGGTTGCGGACCGAGGCGAAGCCGCCGATCGCCTCCAGGACCCGGACCGGCATCAGCATCGACTTCCCGACCACGCAGGTGATCCCCAGGTTCGCCGCGGAGGCCACGCCCCCGGCGATGATCCCGTTGAGCTGGAGGTTCTCCAGCGCCGCCCCCGAGTGCTCCTCGCCCACCCCGGCGAAGAGGTTCGTCACCAGGCCCACGCCCGGGTCCGCCAGGTAGCAGGCGGTCTCGCGGAGGTAGGACGGTTTCACCCTGACGTTGGAGTCGCTGACCAGGATCGTGTCGTGCTTCCGGTGCCGCTCCATCGCGGCCAGGCTCTCGACCTTCGGATTCAGGCCGAAGGCCGGACAGCCGACGATCAGCCTGGCGTCGCTGTCCGAATAGTCCCGGAGCAACTTCTGAACCAGCGGGATGGCGGGGTCGTTCGGATCGGCGACGCAGAAGAGGAGCTGGTAAACCGGGTAATCGAGGCGAAAGAAGCTCCTGAGATTCTCTTCCAACCCTTCGTCGAGCCCCTTGAGGGGCTTGTAGATCGTGACCGGCGGCGTCCAGTCGGCCAGTCCCCGGCGCCTCCGCGTGACCCAGAAGACGCTGAACAGGGCGAAGACGGTGGTCGAGACCGCCATGATCACGACGAGGCCGAGCAGGAGGTTCCCGAAATAGTTGACCATGAGGGAGGGCGATCCCCGGCGGTTGCCGCCGCCGTCGGTGAGGAGGGATGCGACCGGTCCGAGAGCGCAATCGAAGCGGGAGGCGACGAGACACCGTCGGCCGGGGGGCCCTCGGGCAACATCCGGAGAGCCCTGGCCCCCGCTTCCTGGGGGGCCGCTTTTCGCTAACCGACAAATTACCGCAAACGCCGAAAAATGGCAAAAGGAATCGAAAAGGATCGGGCTGGTCAGGCCCGTTGGCCGTCGTGATCAGGCTTTCGGCGGGCCGGAATCGGCCTTCTTGGGCTCGGGAGCATCGTCGGACTTGGCCGGCTTGGCGGGTTCCTGTGCCGTCGAGGGAGAGGCGTCGGCGCCGTGGTTCAGGTCGCGCTCGCCGAAGATCTTCTCGAAGTTGGGGAAGCCGTAGCGACGGACGATGGGACCGCTCATCTTCGTGGCTCCTTTCGCATGACCCGGGGTCTTTCTCGGGATCGGATCATTTTATCCGAAGTTCGGCTCAAGTTCCACGGTCGGAATCAGGCTGCCCGCTCCGGCCGGGCTGAGCCGGGGCAGTCGCGGCAAGGCCGATCGGATCAGCCTGAAGGCCCTCTGGTCGGTTTTGCGGAACCTCGGGCTCGTGCATACCGACGTCGGGAAACCTGGATGGGAACTTCCGATGAAATCGGGCGGCGACCACAGCTCGAAGGGATCAAGGCATATCATTTGCTTGTTAAGATTTGCGGCACCATCCTCCATCCAACAAGGCCGAAAAGCCCCCGGCCTCCGCCGGAACGACCCGGCCCGACGGGCGACGAGACGGCATCGGGCCGTCCGCCGATCTCGCGTCGATCGGCTGTGCGCGGCCGGGAGAGAGGGGAGAGCCGCGAGGTCGGAGGGTGTCTCGCCGTCCCATCGCGGACGGTCATCCTGATGTTTCAGACGGGGGAATACGCGATGAAGTTTCTATCATCAAGACCAGCACCCGGCCGTCCTCGCGGACGCTCGTCGCGCCGTGATCGGACCCTGTTCGTGCCCTTGGCGAACGAGTTGGAGGGCCGGAGCCTGCTCAGCACCTTGAGCGTGACGAACGCCCTGGACGCCGGGGCGGGCTCGCTCCGGCAGGCCATCCTGCAGGCGGGCAACAACGACACGATCACCTTCGCCTCGAGCCTGGCGGGCCAGACCATCGCCCTGTCGGGCGCCCTGACCCTGGACAAGAGCCTGGATATCGAGGGGATCGGCAACGACGGGGTCTCCATCAAGGATGCCTCGGGCCCGGCCTTCGTCGTCGTCGGCTCGCAGAGCAATAACGTGGTCATCCACGACGTCTCCGTCAGCGGGGGTATCCAGGTTTTCAGCGGTAATGTCCAGGTCCACGACGCGACGATCTCCGGCGGCACGGCGTTCCTGGGCGGCGGGATCTTCGTCTCGAACGGCAACCTTCAGATCAACCACAGCGCCATCGAGAACAACACGGCCGCCGAGGGCGGCGGTGTCTTCATCATCGGCGGCAACCTGGAGATCAACAATTCGGTCATCTCCGACAACAAGGCAATCGGTGCCAACGGGATCGTCGCGATCGGGGGCGGAGTCCTCGCGCTCGACGGCAACGTCGAGATCACGCAGTCCATGATCTCGGGGAACCAGGCCATCGGCGCCAGCGGTGTGGTCGGCGGCAATGGGGCCCTCGCGATCGGCGGCGGCCTCTTCTTCTCCGGCCAGAACATGGAGATCAATCACACCCCCTTCATCGGCAACCAGGCCTTGGGCGGCAACGGCGGCGCCGGCGATGCCAGCACCAACGCGGCGGTGCCGGGCCAGAATGGCGGGAACGGGGGCATCGGGCTGGGTGGAGGGCTCTACATCGCCGCCGCCAACGTGGTCAACCTCGACCAGGAACAGTTCAGCTACAACCTGGCCATGGGAGGCGCCGGCGGGCCTGGGGGCGCCGGGGCGATCGGCACGGCGGGGTCGAATGGACTGGCGGGGGCTCCGGGAGGCTCAGGTGGCGCCATCGGCGGCGCGGGGGGCGTCGGGACCAACGGAGGCAACGGCGGAGCGGGGAGCAACGGAGGTAACGGCGGTGTGGCCGGAGCCGGCGCCGGCGGGGCGCTTTACGTCGTGGCCGGGACCGTCCACATCACTCAAGGTCAGATCGACCACAATCTGGCCCTGGGCGGGGCTGGCGGGGTCGGCGGGGCCGGCGGTCAGGGCGGTGCCGGGGGCATCGGCGGGGTCGGCGGGCCGGGCGGGAATGGTGCCGTCAACCTCGCCGGAGGAAGTACCGGCGGCACGGGCGGCAACGGTGGGACGGGCGGCAATGGCGGGAACGGCGGGAACGGCGGGAACGGTGGCGTCGGAGGATTCGGCCTGGGTGGTGGCATCGTCAACGGCGGCGTCATGGACATCAATCAGACCACATTCACGGTCGACGACGCGATCGGGGGCCTCGGCGGGGCCGGCGGCTTCCCGGGCGGCGGCGGATTCGCCGGCGGCGGGGGGCTCGGTGGCGTCGGCGGGACCGGCTACAACACGGACGGGACGCCGATCGCGGCCTCAAACGGCTCTAATGGCGGCGCGGGCGTGAACGGGTCGAGCGGAGTGCTCGGCGCGGGAGCAAGCAACGGATTCGGCCTCGGCGGCGGGATCTTCAACCTCGCCGGCGGCGTGCTCTCCGTGATGAATAGCACCTATTCCGCGGACGTGGCGAACTACGGCCTGGACATCTTCAACGCCTCCGGCGTGACCGTGCAGATCAAGAACACGACCATTTCGGACGTGTTCGGGCCCGTCGACTACGGGCAGGGCAACGGCAACGGCAACAGCAACGGCAACGGCAACGGCCAAGGCAACGGCAACGGCCACGGCAACGGTCAGGGAAAGGGAAAGGGTCACGGCAATTGAATCCCGATGCCTGAGCACGAACGGCCGGGGGCATGCCACTCAGGCTGCCCCCGGCCGCTCCTTGGCTTCGGGGATTTCGTGCCCGATCGATCGCGTCAGGCTTTCTTCGCCTGGGCCTCGGCGAAGGCGGAGTCGAAGCCGCGACCGGAGGACTTGAATCCCATCTTGGTCCTTGTGAACTTCGCGGCCTCGGCGGCGCCGTATTCGCGGTCCATGCCGGGGTCTTCCCACTCGACCGAGAGGGGGCCTTCGTAGTCGATCGCGTTGAGGGCCCGCGCGATCTCCTCGAAGTCGACCTGGCCCCTTCCGGGCGAGCGGAAGTCCCAGCCCCGGCGCGAGTCGCCGAAGTTCAGGTGCGAGCCGAGGATTCCGGTCTTGCCGTCGAGGGTCCGCGCGGCGTCCTTGACGTGGACGTGATAGATCCGGTCGGGGAAGGCCCGGATGAACGCCACGGGGTCGACGAACTGCCAGAGCAGGTGGCTGGGATCGAAGTTGAACCCGAACTCAGGCCGGTGATTCATCGCTTCGAGCGCCATCTGGGCCGAGTAAAGGTCGAAGGCGATCTCGGTCGGGTGGACCTCCAGCGCGAACTTGACGCCGACCTCCTTGAACACGTCGAGGATCGGGTTCCAGCGCTCGGCCAGGAGCTTGAACCCGTCGGCGATCGTCTTGTCGGAGACGGGCGGGAACGAGTAGAGCAGGTGCCAGATCGACGAGCCGGTGAAGCCGTTGACCACCTTGACGCCCAGCTTCGCGGCGGCCCGGGCGGTGTCCTTCATCTCCTGGATGGCCCAGTCCCGCTTCTTCTCGGCATTCCCACGGACGTTGGCCGGGACCCAGTCGTCGGTCCGGTCGTCGAGGATGTCGAGGACGAGCTGGCCCGTCAGGTGATTGGAGATGGCCCAGGTCTTCAGGCCATACTTGGCCAGGAGGTCGTGCCGGCCCTGGCAATATTTGTCGTCGTTCAGCGCCTGCTGGACGTTGAAATGGTCGCCCCAGCAAGGAAGCTCGATGCCGTCGTAGCCCCACTGGCTGGCCTTCTG
This sequence comes from Planctomycetota bacterium, assembly GCA_021777685.1. Lineage (GTDB taxonomy): Bacteria > Planctomycetota > Planctomycetia > Isosphaerales > Isosphaeraceae > Tundrisphaera. The sequence goes on from JAJYDH010000024.1 coordinate 9,091, forward strand.
GCAGATCGTCTCCAGCGGCAGGTCGGCCCACTGTCCGGTGAAGAGGGTGACGGGTCGGGCCATGATGCGCGTGCTCCCAGTGGCGTCTTCGGGGATGATCGGGAGAGAAGACGCAAACATAGAGGGGGAACGGGGGAATGTCAACGATTTGACGGCGGAACGGCCCCCCGCCATAATCATCCGCTCAGGCCCCTCCGAGGGCCGCATTCCGACCCGAGGTCCCGATGCCCACTCACGCCGTCCTGTTCGATTTCGACGGGGTGATCGCGGACACCGAGAACGTCCACGTCGTCGCCTGGCAGCGGACCCTCGGCGCGATGGGCTGGTTCGAGCCCGACGAGGTCTGCGCCCGGGCGGTCGAGGTCGACGACCGGGCGTTCCTCGCCGAGGTGTTCGACCGGCGGAAGATCGACGGGGGCAACGTCGACGGGTGGGTCGCCCGCAAGCAGGAGTTGACCTTGCGGCTCCTGGCCGACTCCCCGAAGGTCTATCCCGGCGTCGTCGAGTTGGTCGATCAACTCCGGGGGCGGGTCCGCCTGGGCGTTGTCTCGACGACCTGGCGGGCCAACGTTGAGGGCGTCCTGGCAGCCTCGGGCCTGCTCGGGGCCTTCGAGTGGGTCATCGGCAAGGAAGACGTGAAGCATCCCAAGCCCGACCCGGAGGGTTATCGCCTGGCCGTCGACCGGCTGAAGCTCCCCGCGAGCGAGCTCATTGCCATCGAAGACTCCCCCAACGGCCTGGCCTCGGCGCGAGGTGCGGGCGTGCGTGCCCTGGCCGTCGGCCACCGGAGGCCCAAGGGGGATTGGGTCGGCGACGCACCGTTCGTCGCCGATCTGGCCGATCGGACCCGAGTCATGGAATGTCTGGGAATTCCGGTCTGAGAGGCTATCCGGAAAGGTCTCGCGGCCCGGAGCCAGTCCCCATTCCGCTCGCTTAACGGATAGCCTCTGAAGGACCCCGACGCCCCGGTCAATTCGCGGGGGTCTGCTTCGAGGGCTGGCCGAAGATCTCCTTGCCCTGGCTCAGGTCTTGCCACTGGTATTCCTTCTTCGGCGCCGGGTCGGTGCCGGTCGCCAACGGGGCGGAGGTCTTCCGGGCCGCCGTGCAGCCGACGAACGCGGCGAGCGTCGCGGCGGAGAGCAGGGCCACCGCCAGCGATCGAGTCACGGGCTTGATCTTCATCTTCATCCCCTCCTTGGGTTGACGGGATGATAACTCGGCGACATGAGAGGACAAGGCCAATCCGCACCGACTCTTCTCGGGACCGAGGAAGGTTCCGGGTGGAAGCCCGGCCTCACTCGACGGCCATCTCCCAGTGGATGCCGGGGCTCCGGCCGTCGATCGCCAGGCGGTATCCCCCCTCGATCTTCTCCAGGGTTACGGGGGCGACCCTCGCGCCGGTGTTGTCCAGGGCGTAGCCCTTGACGTTCCCCTGTTTCTTCCAGGAGACGTTGGCCTTGAGGGGCTCCTTGAGAAGGGGAGGAATGCCGGGGTCGGCCGGCTCTCGCTTCCACTCGTCCGCCCAGCGGAAGCCGGTCGGCTCGACGCGGGCGATCGCCGTGACCAGCAGCCGCTTGCCGGTCGCGATCGGCTCGGCGCCGAACGAGGAGACGGCGACGACGCCGAACGGGCCGGCCGAGACGTCGATCGTCAGGCCGTCGAACGTCGCGCCCGACTCGCCCACCCAGCCGGCCACGGCCCGGGTGTGCGGGGTGTCGATCACCAGGCGGCCTTCGCGACTGTCCCAGCCGCCGACGCCCCGGTGGGCCGTCCGGGCGGACTTCCGCGAGGCTCCCGGATGGGGCGAGGTCTCGGGGGCGTTGAGGAGGATCGACGAGGCGTGCGGCAGGAGGGCGAACGCCTGGGGGATGCCGTTGACGACCTCCGTCAGCGAGAAGATGTCCTCGCCCCCGCCGGTCCCGGCGGCGTCGGCGCCCCAGACTCGGGGGAACATGAAGACGCCCCGGCGGATCAGGGCGTCCCAGTCCTCGCGCGCGGCGGTCTCGACGGCGAGCAGCAGGTCGGCGCCTTCGTAGGGCGAGGCCCAGGCCCCGAAGGTCGGGACCGCCCACTGGCCCACGACGTAGGGCCGGTCGGCCTTCCGCTTCTTCGACGAGTCGGACAGGAGCCCGCCGGTCCTGCTCCAGAGGATCGAGCGGCGGTCGGGGCCGGCCCAGCTCGGCGGGTTGTAATAGAGGCGATCGTCGATCAGGTCGAGCCCCGAGACGGCCTCTGCCGCGGAATAGTCGTAGTCGCGCCTCCAGTGCGAGCCCCCGGCGATGGGGACCTTGAGGCCGGCCTTGCGGAGCTGATCGGCCAGGGTCCGCCACTGCTCGCCCTCGGCGGCCTGCCACCCTCGGCGGGCGGTGGCGACCTCGTCCTTGCGCATCAGGTCGCGGATCGCGGCGACCTCGGTGCCGGAGAATCGGTCGGGGTCGACCAGATCGAACAGGGTTAGCTCGCCGGCCAGCGTGACCCAGGCCAGGACGGGGTCCGCGCGGAGGGCCAGCCCGGTCCCGGGGTTGACGTGCGAGAGGAGCGCCTCGGCCCCCTTCCTCGCGGCCTCGCGGATGGCCGGGTCGAACGCCGCCGCCGGGCCGCCGCCGGGGGGAAGGTGGCGGGCGTTGGCGATCGAGTCGTCGCCCTCGCGGAACTTCCGGCCGGACTGGAGCTCGATCGCGACGTAGATGCCCCGCTCCTTGAGCGCGGCGATCAGCCAGTCGAGCTTCGAAAGGGCCTCGGGGTCAAGCTCCTTGGTGTCGTCCCGGGTGTCGTCGAACAGGCTCCGGGACGGGCCGAGCGGGACGTCGAGGTCGCCCAGCCGGACGAGGTTCACGCCCGATCGGGCCAGTCGATCGGCCAGGGCGACGGCCCGTTCCCTGTCCGCCGGGAAGGCGGTCGGCGGGAGCAGAGAGACGCCGAAAAACCGGGCGCGTTTCCCCTTGCTGAAGGCGAGCCGCCCGCCCTTGACGGTCACGAATCCGTGCTTGCCGGCCGGGGCGTCGAGCAACGCCGAGGCGTCGAGCGCCGACTTCTCGACGATGCTCGGAGAAGGGGCGACCGGGAACCAGCCCGTCGTCCCGGTCTCGACGTGGTCCGGGGTCCACTGGGTCGCGCCGCCGTTGGCCTCGACCCGGACGTCGTCGATCAGGAGGGTCCCGTAGGCTGATTCCTTCTCGAACTGGATCAGGGCCCGGATCGCGTTCGGAGGGATCGGGACGGTCGCCCTCGCGGGCTGCCATCCGGGTGTGCTGGCGAAGCTGAGCGCCGGGACGCCCCGTTCGAGCCCCGGCAACGGCCGGCCATCGTCGTCGAGGAAGTAGAAGGCCGCCATCGCACCGCTGGCGCCTCGGAGGCCCGTGCCCTTGTAGGCCAGGGAGATGTCGAGCGACCCGAGCCCCTGGATCGGCACCGCGAGGCCGGTGAACGCCCTCGCCCCGTTCCCCTTCAGCTCGATCGCCGCGTGCGATCGGTTGCCGGGGAAGACCCGGCGGGCGCCGTGGTCGACCTGCCAGCCCGTCGGGGCCGGGTCGCCCAGCTCGAAGTCGCCGTTGGCGGCGAGGTTCGACGTCGCCTTGCCGCCGATCGGGACGAGGTCGACCGTCATGTTGTCGAACTCGGCGGCGCCGGTGGCCCCGAGCAGGCCGATCGAGAGGATCGCCAGGCGGGTGTCGGGCGGGATCGAGATCCGCTTGACGACGCGGGTCCAGGTCGGGCCGATCGACTTCCAGGGGCCGAGCCCGCCCCGTCGGACCGTCCTGAGCTGGAGCGGGTCGCTGAGAAAGTCGACCATCAGGGCGGGCTCGTCCCCGAGCCGATCGCCCGAGACGACCGACTCCTGCCGGACCCAGATGCCGATGACGACCGCCTCGAACTCCCGCCCGTCCACCCCGAACGCCCGGCTGGCCCGGGAAGGCCGGCCGGGCCTCGCGTTCTCGAACCGGAAGCACTTCGTCTTCGGACCGCCGACGCCCCCTTCGACAACCTTCGCGTCGCGGAGGTTGTACCAGCCGTCGGGGACGCCGTCCTCGTCGGTGTCGACCTCGAAGTCTTCGAGCGGCTTGGGGCCGAGCGGGACCTCGGTCGCCTGATTCGGCGTCGTGGGCTCCTGGGCGAGGAGGAAGGTGGCAGGTCCCAGGAGCAGGGCCGGGACCAGCAGGCGAAGGGCGAGGCGTCTGGCGAGGTCCGAGGGGCGTCCGATCACGGCTTGGCTCCCTCTTTGGCCTCGCGCTGGGCCTTGCCGGTCATCGGGACGAACAGGGTCGGGCGGAGGACCTTGTCGGTCAGCTTGCCGTCCTTCTTGATCATCAGGTGGACGCGCTGGTCGAACTTGCCGCCCAGGGGGATGACCATCCGCCCCCCTTCCTTGAGCTGCTCGACCAGCGGCGGCGGCACCTTGGTCGGGGCGCAGGTGACGACGATCGCGTCGAACGGCGCGGCCTCGGGCCAGCCCGCGTAGCCGTCGCCGATCCTGGTGTGAATATTGGTGTAGCCCAGCTCCTTGTGGACCTCGGCCGCCCGCTTGCCCAGCGGGGGGTGGATCTCGACCGAGTAGACGTCCTTGACCAGCCTCGACAGGATCGCCGACTGGAAGCCCGAGCCGGTGCCGACCTCGTACACCTTGTCGGTGGGCTTGGGGTCGATCACCTCGGTCATGAAGGCGACCTCGAACGGTGCCGTCAGGGTCTGCCCCTCTCCGATCGGGATCGACTCGTCGTCATAAGCCTGGCGCTGGGTGTCGGGCGGCAGGAACTTGTGACGGGGGACGGTCCGGAAGGCGTCGAGGACCCGCTTGTCCTTGATCCCCCGCTCGATCAAGGACTGCTGGACCATCTTGTTCCGGGCGGCGGACCGGGTGTCGGTCGCGGGCTCGTCACCGGCCCCGGCCGCGACGAGGGCCGAGAGCGAGGCCATCGCCGAGAGGGCGAGGGCGCGGAGGGTCGGTAAGCATGCCATCGGCGGGGACTCGCCACGGAGGAAAGGGAACGGGCCCGTGCTGGATGTCTCCACCTTAGCAGAGACGCACGGGCCCGTCATTCCATTTCAAAGATCCCGCCGGAGGATCAGACCTGCGGCAGGGCCCCGGCGTGGAAGATGACCGTGAAGTTGGCCCCGGGCGCGGTGTACTGCGGGTTGACGAGCCGTCGGCCGAGCGTGTCGGCGATGCCGGTGCTCGTCGAGCCGACCACGACGAGCTGGTAGAACTGGGTCCCGTCGAGCGGCTTGGACGGGGTGATGAGGACCGACTGGGTGGCCGAGTTGTAGGTGACCGAGGCGATCGTGACCGCCTTGTTCGGCCCCTTGCCGGCGGTGCCGAGCGCCGTGAGCTTGTAGTTGGCCTTGTTCGTGGCGGTCGAGGTGTTCAGGGCCCCGTCGAAGTAGACGGCCAGCTTGTTGTTGCCGCCCGAGCCGGCGACGCCGATGACGCTCGGCCCGCTGGGGACGGACACGGCCCCGTAGGAGAAGGATGGCGTCGCCGTCGGCACGTCGGGCGTGTAGACCCCGGCGAAGTTGACGAAGACGCCGTAGGTGTTCGGCACCACGACCAGCGTGAGCGTGGCCGAGGCCCCGGCGGCGATGGTCCCGAAGTTCTCGGTGATCACCCCGTTGACCAGCGAGGCGTAGCCTCCCTGGCTCGGCGCCGCGTTGATGAAGGTGACGTTGGCCGGCAGGGAGTCGATCAGCGTGGCGTCGGGCGCGGCGTCGGGGCCGAAATTCGTGACCGTCATCGTGTAGATCTGGTAGGTGCCGATCCTCCCGACCTGCGGGAAGATCGACTGGGCCAGGATGAAATTGATCTTCGGGGTCGCCGCGACGACGGTGGTCGTCAGCGAGCTCGAATTATTGGACGAGACCGGGTCGGGCTGGTTGCCGGAGACGTTCGCGGCGTTGACGATCGAGCCGGCCGCCGTCGGCTTCACGACGATGGTCAGCGTCGCCGACGCCCCGGCCGCGATCGTGCCGAGGTTGTCGGTCACGAGCGTCCCGTTGACCGTGGCCTGGGCCCCCTGGCTGGACGTGGCGCTGACGAGCTTGACGCCGCTCGGGAGGAAATCATTGACCGTGGCGTTGGTCGAGGTGTTCGGCCCCAGGTTCGAGACGGTCACGACATAGGTCAGGTTGGCGCCGACCGTGCCCGAGGTGGGCGAGGCCACCTGGGTGATGGCCAAATCGGCGCTCGGCGAGGCCCCGGATGGCGTGACCGTGATCGTCTGAGTGGTCTGATTGTTCAGGTAATTCGGGTCGAACGTGGTGCTCCCGACGCCCGGGGAGTCCGCGAACGTCCCCGCCGCGGAGGCGATCGCGACGATCGTCACCGTGACCGTCTGGCCGCTCAGCAAGGTCCCCACGTTCACGGTGAGGACGTTGTTGCTGTCGAGCGTGAGCGTGCCGATGGTGGACTGGATCTGCGCGTTGACGAAACTCGTGGGCAGAGAGTCGGTCAGGACCACGCCGCCGGCGGCGTTCGGCCCGCTGTTGGTGATGGTCTCGACCAGCGTGACGGAGTTGTTGACGACGACCGTGCCGCTCGCGGCGGAGTTCGTCACCGACAGGTCGGCCTGGGGGCCCGACAGGACCTTGGGGTAATTCGCGGTGAATTCCGTCGTCGACCCGTCCGGCCCGGTGGCCGTCGCCGTGAACGAGGTGTAAGGCGTGGCCGGGTTGGCGAACGACGGGTTGAACGTCGCGAACCCGGACGAGTTGGTCGTCACGGTCTGGGTGCCGAGGAAGATCGGCCCCTGGCCGAATCCCGACGGGTCGTTGCCGTTGGCGAAGAGGTCGATCGCGTAGGTCGTCGAGGCGGCACCGGAGAGCACCCCGAAGACCGACAGCAGGCCGTTGACCACGCCCGTCCCGGTGATGTAGACGCTGGAGGGGATGGGGACCCCCGTCCCGTTCAGGTCGATCCCCAGCTTGCCGTTGGCGGCGATGATGTTCTCGCGGATCGTCAGCCCGGTGAAGCCGGTCGGGTAGTTGCCGTTGACCACGATCCCCGAGCCGCCGCTGTTGGCGATGAGGTTCCCCGCGCCGGCGACGCTCCCGCCGATCGTGTCGTTCAGGGCCAGCGGCGTCGTCGGCGCCGAGGTGGGGGCGGGGATGCTGATGTTGATCCCGTCGCCGCCGTTGCCCAGCGCCGCTCCGCCGACCGCCTCGCCGATCAGGTTCCCCTGGAAGAGGTTGCCCGCCAGGCCGCCGAGCAAGACACCGTCGCCGGAATTGCCCGCGATCACATTGCCCGAGCCGGCGACGGTGCCGCCGATCGTCGAGTTCGAGGTGTTGAGGGCGAGCCCGACGACGTTCCCGACGCCGCTGGCGCCCAGGCCGGCGGCCGTCACTCCGATGTAGTTGCCCTGGACCACGTCCGAGTCGCCGGTCAGGTCGATCCCCACGCCGGCGGCCCCGGTGATGAAATTGCCCGAGACGACGTTCCGGGCCGCCGCGACCGTCCCGCCGATGGTCGAACCGCTGGCCCCCAGGATGATGCCGTCGCCATTGGGCAGCGGCGTCAACCCCGTGACATCGAGGCCGATCGTGTTCCCCGCGATGAGGGTGGCCAGCGTGTTCCCGGTGATCCCGATGAAGTTGCCCGAGATCAGGTTGCCGGCGCCGGCGACCGTGCCGCCGATGGTGTCCAGCTTGACCTGCTCGGTATTGGGCAGCGCGCCGGGCGTCCCGAAGTAAATCCCGTAGATGTTCTGGAAGTTGCCCTGCGTGCCCTGGAGGACGCCCGTCCCGGCGGCGTTCGTGCCGATCTTGTTCCCCTCGATCAGCTCGCCCGTCGCCTGTCCACCGAGCAGGATGCCGATGCCGTTCTGGGCAGTCGGGCCGACATTCCCCGAGATCACGTTGGCGGCGCCGGCGGTCGTCCCGCCGACGGTGTTGTTCGGGGACTTCAGGCCGATCCCAACCTGATTTCCCGCCGCGACGTCGCCCGAGGCGTCGGTGCCGACGTAGTTGCCGGCCACGAGGTTGCCCGACGCCCCCGACCCGATGATCAGGATGCCCGTGAACGTGCTGTTGGCGACCACGTTACGCGCCGAGGCGGTGGTCCCGCCCACGGTATTGTTCGCCGACGCGATCACGATCCCGTTCGAGTTGGACTTCGCGGTGACGCCGTCGGCCCCGATGCCGATATAATTCCCCTCGATCACCGTCTGGGTGGCCGTGCCTTCGACCAGGATCGCGTTGCCCCCGACCCCGGCGGCGGTGGCCGTGTTGCCGACGATCGCCAGGTCCCGGACGACGCTGGAGGAGCCCGCCGAGAAGGTCAGGCCGTTCGCGCCCAAGCCCGCCGCCGACCCGTCCAGGACCACGACGGGCGTGGCCGTGCCCATCGACTGCGTCGTCCCGTCGATCACAACCGTCCGGGTGATCGCCGGGAGGGCCGACTGGAGGGCGATCGTCTGCGTCCCGGGCCCCGGGATGGCGAACGAGATCGAGTCGGCGCCCACCGTCGGGTCGGCGTTGGCCGCGATGATCGCCGCCCGGAGCGAGTTGGGCGTCGGGCTGACGTTGTTCCCATTGTCCAGGGCGGTCGTCACCGTGAAGCCGGTGAGCATCTCCCGGCACTCGAGCGCCTCCAGGCTCAATCGCCGGAACCTGATCCGCCGCTTCGGTTTGTCGGACTGCTTGGGCTGTCGAGACATGGTTGCGTCCTCCCAGAATGCTGCTTCGGCCCGCGTCGGTGGCCCACGGCCAGGTCCCCGGCGAGAGGAAATCGGCCAACCCGGTCCACGCGATCCGCCCGACCGGTCTGGCCGTTCAAGCTCAATAGTCTAACTCCATGCATTCGCGAATCAACCCCCTACTTGTAAAATTGGGAGTGTTGCGTAGATTTGAAAGGTTGCATAGAGGCGTGGATTGGCCGCAACCTTCCCGGATTCGCCGGCGAGGCGGAATGTTGAAATTGAGTTGAGTGTATAAAGTGGGTGATTTGGGAAAGATCTGTTGATCCGAGCGGACTGGCCAGATCAGTTGACGACGTCGGAGACGAGGGCTTCCCGGAGTTTCTGGAGGGCCCGGGTCTTCTCGTTGCTGACGGTCTTGGGGGCGATGCCCCACTGGAGGGCGATCTCGGCGGGCGTCTCGCCCTGGAGGGTCGCCTGGATGAGGGCGGCTTCCCGGGGGCTGAGCGAGGACAGGATCGCCTCCTGGAGCGACGATTTCAGGTCGCTCGACGACTCGTCCGCCCGGTTGAGCAGCCCCGAGTCGACGGCGTCGAGCGGCTGGAAGTTCTTCTCTCGCTGGGCCCGCTTCTTGACCGTGTCGATGGCGCGGAAGAAGTCCGGGCCGTCGGCGGTGTCGCGGCTCAGGACGTCGCGGATGCCGACCTGGCCGACCTCGCCGAGGAGCTGGTCGAAGCGATCCCGGCCGAAGGTCTGGAGCAGGGTCGTGTAGACGGCCTGCGTGCAATCGTCGTGCTGCTGGGGGGCGATCCCCGCGCGGAACCAGGCCCGGGCGAGGTAGCGGTCGAGCTGCGCGAGGCCGGACGAGAGGGCGGCGTCGTCGACATGGCCGCGAGTCGAGCCGATCAGGTCGTCGAGCTGCGAGGCGACCAGCGCGGCGTCCCAGGCCGAGTCCGGGATCGTCGGGGCCTGCGCGCCGGAGGCCGGGGTGCCCAGGAGGTCATGACCGATGGCGACGTCGACCGGGGTCTCGACGAGGACGCTCAGCAGGCGGAGGGTCTCAAGCCCCTCGACCCGAGGTCGGTACGCTCGCCGTTTCTTGCCGCCCCAGGTCTCGCCGCTCAAGGTCAGATCACCCTCCCCGTCGAGGTTCATCCATGATCCGATGTGCAAACCCTGCCCGTTTGCCCACGGACAGGCCCGCCGAACATACCCGAAGGTCTCCGCTTCATCGAGATCAGCTTGGCAAAGGGATGACCTCGATAATAGCATGCATGCTATCGGAGGGCAACCCCGCCCATTCGGTGATTTTGCCCTCGACTGCTTCGCAAGAATGATTCCGCGAGGATCGGGGCGGTTTCTTCCTCACCCGAAGGTCTCCGGCGAATGGCCCCGGCCTCGCTCGGCCCGCATTGCCGCGGATCGGCGACGATCATGCGAGGGGTAAATCCGGACCCAATCCCAGCTTCGGGGCGGATCGACGATGAGACGGCCCCGGACAAGCCGAATCCCCCCGACGATCCGGGCGACGTCATTACCATCGCGTCCCGGGCGGCGTGACTAACACACTTTCCCGAAATCGACGCCGATTTCCTCGAAAAGCGGATGATCTCGCCGCGACGCCCGCCCCCGGTCCCAATCTACGACACGGGAACCCAGATACGGAATGGCGTTGCGAAAAAGGAGGCCCCGACCGACGGGCCGGGGCAGGGGCAGGGGACGACCGCGGTGGAGCGTCCTCGGAGATCAGACCAGAGAGGGCATCTCGAACCGGGAGGAGTATTCGCGAGAGAGCAGGGCATTGGCCTCGGCGTCGCCGGGGAACGACTCGGTCGCCGCGTCGAAGGTCAGCTTCCGGCCGACCTTGTGGGAGATGTTGCCCAGGTGGCAGAGCCGGGTGCTGAGGTGCCCGATCTCGATGTCGGCGTTGGGGAGGTCGCGGGACTTCACGCAATCGACGAAGTTCGCCAGGTGGGCCTCCAGGCCGGCGGTCGCCTTGCCGGAGGCGTTGGAGCCGCCGTCGACCTTCCAGCCCTTCTCGTCGACGACCAGGACCCCCTGATCTCCGTAAAAGGCGATGCCGAACCCGAACCCTTCCATCGGATGCTTGTCGTAGAGCCGGTGTTCCCAGACGAGGCAAGCCTTGGGGAACTCATAGGTCACGACCTGGGTGTCGGGGACCTCGCGATCGTCGAAGACGAACCGGCCGCCGCCCGAGCAGACCGTCAGCGGGGCGTCGACGCCGAGGCCCCAGCGGGCGACGTCCAGGCCGTGAATGCCGTTGTTGCCCAGCTCGCCGGTGCCCCAGTTCCAGAACCAGTGCCAGTTGTAGTGGAAGCGGTTGCTCATGAACGGCCGGTCGGGCGCGGGCCCTTGCCACATCGCGTAATCGACGCCGGGCGGGACCTCGGCGGGCTTGCCGGGGCCGATGGCCGGGCGCTTCTGCAAGATCCAGGCGCGCGCCATCCCGACCTTGCCGATCCCCCCCTCGCGGACGTACTTCGTGGCCTCGATGACGTGCGGCATGCTCCGCCGCTGGACGCCCATCTGCACCACCCGCTTGTACTTCCGCGCCGCCTCGACCATCCGCCGCCCCTCGACGACGTTGTGGCTGGCCGGCTTCTCGGTGTACACGTCCTTGCCCGCCTGGCAGGCCATGACGGCGACCAGGGCATGCCAGTGGTCGGGCGTGGCGTTGACGACGGCGTCGATCCCCTTGTCGTCCAGCAGCTTGCGGAAATCCTTCTCGATCCGGGGCGCCTTGCCGGCGATCTTCTCGACGTCCGGCGCGATCTTGGTGAACGAGGCGTCGTCGACGTCGCAGAGGGCGACGACCTCGGTGTCCGGCCGCTTCGCGAACTCGCGGGCCAGGTCGGCCCCTCGGCCCCGGACGCCGATCACCGCCAGCCGGAGCCGTTCGCTCGCCGGGGCCGACCCGGCGAGTCTCCCAGACAAAGCCAACGCGCCCGCCGTCCCCAGGAACGTTCGACGATCGATGCTCATCATCGGTAAGGCCCTCGCTGGTCTCGGCTCGGCGCAATGATCCCGATCATAACGACAAGTCACGAGAAGGGCCATCCGCCCGGCTCGATTGGGCAGGGTTGTTTCCTTCTCACTTTGCCTCGGGAAAGGGGACTGGCTCCGCAGCACAGCGGAGGTGTCCGTCCCCTTTCCCGAGGCAAAGTGGGCGATTCAAGGGGGACGGGCACCTCCGCTGCGCTCCGGAGCCAGTCCCCGTTGAACCTCCCAAAGTTGAGAATGAAACAGCCCTGCTCGATTGGGCACGCCGATGGAGTCTGGCGTCGACCGGGATAGGGGCTCTGAGGGATGGAGGGTCTTGGGCCGGCCCCGTCGAACCTCCGAAAATCCGAACCCAATGCCCGCTCCCATCCGAACCCAAGGTCCCTCCAATCCGATCCCAACGCCGCGGACTTCTCGCGCCAATCCGAACCCAACGCTCAAGCCCTCCGCCGAAAATCCGAACCCAAGGTCCCGCGACCCGTCGTGTCGCCCGGCCCAGGAGCGCGAGACGATCTCCGACCGAACCGCCAGGTCCGGCGGAGATACTATCGCGATCCGGGCGGCCGGCTAACACACAACTTCCCGGACGACGCTCGGATCTCAGGGAACACCCCATCGCCCGAACTCACTTGGCCAGGCAAAGCCGCCCGGAATGGCCCTCGAACGTGCCGGAAAACCGCAAAAACGGGTCGATTTCCGGTCGAATCGGGCTCCGAATCGGCCGAAATCGGTGAGAACGCGCGTCAAAAATTGCACTTTGCAGGTCAAAGCGAATTGATCCCGGGGCGTCCAGGCAAGTCGGGGCGAGGTTCCGATCGACTTCGCCCAGAACATGCATTTTGAGCAGTCATCGATTTCAACCCAAACCTAACATCCATGTCGCCATCGTTGACGCGAACGATGTGTGGGTGTACGACTTCGACTCCGCCCTGAGTCATCCGTACGCGAGCCCTGGAACCGTCGAGACGAGAAGAGCCGGGCGGGTGCAGCCGCGCGGCTCGACTTCGATCGAGGATCTGGGGATGAGAATCGGCCGGAACGTCGATCAGCCCTTGCCGGCCTTCTTGCCGGCCTTGAATTCTTCCGCGGTCATCGTCTTCATGGTGCGGTCGAGCATCAGCACCGCACCGCCGGACTCGGGCACCGTCTTCTCGTAGGCCAGGATCTCGTCCGAGGAGGTCTTCGAAGGGCCCTCTTCGGTGTCGGCCATAGTCGCCCCGTAGCGAACGACGATCTCTCCGGTCTTCAACGCCCCGAAGCCGTTCGGCCCGGCGTTCTGCAACGGCGCGAGGTCTTTGAGGCTCTCGGGCGGCTTCTTGTTGGTGAGCGTGTAGATCCGATAGAGTTCGCCGACGTCCATGAGCGAGGCGTTCGACCTCGACGCCTGGCCCGCGCCTGGACCGCCCGAAGTCCCGCCACAGCCGGCCACGAGCAGGGCGAGGCCGCAGATCCCGCAGAGTGCAACCCGCATGAGTTCTCCTCGAGGACGGCCGGGGCCGGTCTGCCCCGTCCGTCCATCCGTGGTTCAGGATCAAGCCGTGAATAACTTTCCGATTTGCGGACCGGACTCGGGTGCCATGCGGTTCGGTACTCCGAACCCGTGCCGCCGATCGTCGCCGAAGGGCACGGGTTCGGAGTACCGAACCGCGTGGCACCCGGAATCCTGGAGAAGCCGGGAACTTGTTCTTGCCCAGTTCCTTAGGACAATCTCCACTCTCTTGAAGATCGGATCAGTACGAGTCGGCGCTGACGACCTCGTTCCCGGCCCTCGTGCCCAGGGCGGCCCAGCTCGTGATATTGACCGTGTTCTTGATGAACTTGACCGAGCCGTCCGCGAAGCCGACGTTCACCCCGCCGGAGTGCTTGCTCCGGGCCGCGATGTGAATCCGCGAGAAGTTGTTCTGGGCCGAGCTGTCGCCGTAAGTCCCGCAGTCGAGGAGCGTCGAATTCGGGGGCATCGTATGATTATAATAGCCTGTCATGGTGAAGTTGCGGTAGTATTCCTGGCCGCGGTATGTGATCGGGAAGGCCGTGGCGCACGGGTTCGGCGGGATCTGATTGCTGGTGAACGGGGCGCTCTGGAAATTCACCCGCGTCGGGTCGGTCGCCGGAGGGGCCGGAGAGCTGCCGCTGTTGCTCGCCCGGGTCGTCTCGGAGAAGGCCGCCGTGTTGCTGGTCCCGTCGGTGATCGAGGCGATCGTCGGGCCGACGACCTTCTCGAAATTCATATTGAATGCGCCATTGGCGAGTGTCCTCGGCTGGCTGTAATCGACACCGGCGATGTAGATGCCCCAGAATTGCGAATTCGGCTCCATGTTCGTGTAGGCCGAGCCGGCTTCCAGGGCCGCGGTCGTCCCCAGGCAGGCCACGTAGTTCGTGTAGCCCAGGTTGTTGAACCGGATCGTGGAGGGGTCGGATGGGCAGACGAACGCGCCGACGAGTTGCGTCTGGGCCGTATAATTCGGAGATCCGGTGGTCTGGGTGAGATCCCACTGGAGGTTGAACGAGGCGTAACTACTCGCCTGTTCCAGGAAGGGCAGCATGTTGGCCAGGACGTTCGCCCGGCCGTCGCCCGTGCTGTCGTTCTGCGGATATGGTCCGTAGGACGGCGGAAGCGTGCTGTTGCTGGATTCGAAGTTGGCCGCGGCGAGCCCCAACTGCTTGAGGTTGTTGACGCACTGGGCGCGGCGGGCCGCCTCGCGTGCGGCCTGCACGGCCGGCAGGAGAAGGGCGATGAGCACCGCGATGATGGCGATCACGACCAGCAGCTCGATCAGCGTGAAGCCGCGTCGACGTGCTTGACTGGACTTCGTCATGGATTCTTCTCCCAAACGATCGGAAAACGAGAGGAGGGATGCCGAGCGGGGCTCCGGCACAACACGGGCGGGATGGGGTCAAGGGTCAAGACCGGCATCAATTCGCATCGACCCTGGGGAGAGCAAGGTGACGGAATCGGGGCGAAGCCGGTCCGCTGGGAGGGAGGTGGGAGAGGTCTCCTGAGCGGCTCTGACCGAGCAATCATGCCAGACGCTCGGCGGAATATCAACCCTCCCTATTCGCGTCTGTGCG
>JAJYDH010000460.1 GCA_021777685.1 Planctomycetota bacterium
TTGCTCGGGCGTCGGGGTGATCGTCTTGCTCGTCTCGGCGGCCTTGCTCGCCGCGTAGTCGTAGGTCTGGACCCGGTAGGTGAGCGACTTCCCGTCGAGGACCACGCCGTAATTGGGCGGGAAGATGCCCCCGCCAATCGAGAGGGTGAGCCTCGTCGGCAAGTCGGCGTCGGGGCGTTGCTTGCCCGGCACGGGCGGCATCCCCTTGCGGATCTCGTCCGGCGCCAGCCCGGCGAGCAGGACGAGGGCACAGGCGAAGGCGAACCGATTGCACATGATCGTCGGACCTTCCTTTCGACGGGACGAGGAAAACGCCGGCGGAAACGCCGTCCCGCCCGGCCAATTCCGCCGCGCCGGCCCGGGGGTCACAAGTGGTGCCGGGTCGCCTTGCCCGGGTCGTGGCCGAGGTCGAAGAGGCCGAGCCGGGCGTCCTGGCCGCCGGTGGCCAGGAACCGGCCGTCGGGGGAGTAGGCGACCGAGGCGATGAACCCCTCGTGGCCGGCCAGGCTGGCCAGCTCCTCGCCGGTCTCGACGTCCCAGAGCTTGACGACCCGGTCGCCGCCGGCGCCGGCCAGGGTCTTGCCGTCGGGGGCGAAGGCGACGCTGGCGAAGCTGGCGTGGCCGATGATCCGGACCGCCTCTCGCCCGATGCTCAGGTCCCAGACGACGACCAGGCCCTTGATCCCGGTCCTGGTGGCGCCGTAGCCGACCGCCAGGGTCTTGCCGTCGGGGGCGAAGGCCAGGCTGTAGACCCGACGCCCGCGACCGTCGAGGCCCGCCCGCTCCCGGCCGGTGGCGACGTCCCAGAGCCTGACCGAGCCGTCGAACGACCCGGTGGCCAGGGTCTTACCGTCGGGGGCGAAGGCCAGTCCGCGGATCTCGCCGGCATGGCCGACCATCCGGGCCGACTCGCGCCCGGAGTCGACGTCCCGGAGCCTGACCGAGCCGTCGGCCGACCCGACGGCCAGCGTCCGTCCGTCGGGCGAGAACGCGACCATCACGGCCGGGGACGCCATCCCGTCGAGCGAGCCGAGCAGCTCGCCGGTCGCCGCGTCCCAGAACTTCACGCCCGGGCCCCCGGCCGAGGCCAGGACCTTGCCGTCGGGCGAGAACACGACGCACCGGGCCAGATGGACATGAGACCCGGCCTCGATCGCGAGCGGGCGGCCCCGGCCCAGGTCCTGGATCTCCACCGTCCCGTCGAGATACGCCAGGGCCAGCGTCCCGCCGTCGGGGGCGAAGGCGACCGACCCCACCGGGGACGACACCCGGCGGATCCGACCCCGGGCCGGGTCATCGGGCCGCCCCTTCGACGAGTCGCGGGCGAGCACCACCATCCCGCAGGCGAGCACAGCGAGCGTGAGAAGGCCGCTCAAGGTTAAGGCGGCCGCGCAGACCGGCCGGCCCGGCCTCGGATCGCCGTCGGGCCGGCCGCACATCAGTCCCCAATCTCGGCTCATCGTTATGTCCTTCCTCGCGAACGATCGTGACGGAGAGCACGACGCCGGATCTCGGGCCGGACGACCGCCCGGGGCAAGGCGGACGGATCCCCACCGGGGCCGATCCTGGCCCCGCGTCGGGATTCCTCCAGCTCTTCGCCTCCGCCCGGATTTTCTTCCGGACCGACGGCGATCCTTTCGACCCGCGACGGTTATGCTCATGAAATCCATCTGAAGGGGGAGTTACTGTCGCGGAAGCGGGCCCACGCCACAAGAGAATTCTTCGTGATTTTCGGACAGATTGTGAAATCCAGATACGACCGGGGTTTCTCGTAGCGGGCCCGCATCCATCCCGCCGGACGTCTGACCGGCCGCCACCATTTGCCGGCCAGCTCCGGGAGGCATCCCGACCTTTTTGGAGTGCGGGAGCTTGCTCCCGCTATCCGGAGCGGAGCTTGCTCCGCGCGATGGGCGGGCGGGCGGCGAACGGGCGAGGGGCAAGCCCCTCGGAGCAAGGCGGGAGCAAGCTCCCGCACTCCAAATAGGACCTCGCCCGGAAGGTGACGGCCGGTCGGCCCGCGTTGAAGCTTCCATGAATCGCCCCGAGCATCCCCCTTGGCCGGGCCGCCGTCGCGGACCTATAATCAAGGCACCGGCCGCCTTCAGGACGGACGTGGCGGGCTCGGGAATCGCCCGCGGGCGGGACTCCCGGCCCCGATCGTCCGACCCTCTCCGGGAGATGAACGGCACCGTCTCCTTCGAAGTGCGACATCCGGGGCGTCGACGGACGATTCGGAATCGCGAGACCCCGGCGGATTCGCCGGGGCTCGCCCCCGATCAACGCGAGCCGGTGCCCCGGCCTGACGCCGATCCTCGACCTACCGCCGGATTCGAGCCGCCCTGACCCCCGCCCGATGGCACACCCGCCGGCCGGTCTTACCCACCATCAACCCGTTCAGCATGAGGTCGACTCGATGATTCGAATTCCCGGAGTCGCCGGATCAGCCCGGTGGCCATCGTTGATGGCGCTGGGCCTGGCGATGAGCCTGTCGGCCGCGGCTTTCGCCCCGTCGGCCGCGCAGGAGGCCAAGAAGGCCGAGAAGAAGGCCAGGCGAGCGGAGCAGAAGAAGAAGGACGCCCCCCGCCACGAGCAGATGGACTACGGCCAGTTCCTCACGGCCTCGATCAAGGCCCCGACCCCTCGCGACAACAACGCCATCAAGGGCATCGCGATCAAGGTCGGCGCCGACGACGCCAAGGAGGCCGCGGTCTGCTTCGACACCGACCTCCTCCGGGTCTCCGCCGGCTGGACCGGCGGCTTCCTCAAGCTCTACGGGACCCCGTTCGACGGCTCGCACGGCTCGTGGCCGGAGATCAGCGGCCATCAGGTCTTCGGCACGAAGCAGGGGCCCGGATGGGGCAGGGGGGATGACCTCAAGGACCCCCGAGCCGAGCCGTTCGGCCCCCTCCCCGCCGACTGGGCCAGGTACAAGGGCCTTTACCGGAGCGGCGACCATACCGTGATCTCCTACACCGTCGGCGACGTCGCGGTCCTGGAGATGCCCTGGGTCGAGGGCGAGGACACCGAGAGCCCGGCCTTCACCCGGACCTTCAACGTCGGCCCGACCGCCAAGCCGCTCACCCTGGTCGTCTTCGACCTCGAAGAGGGCAAGGGGGGCGTCGGGACGGTCGACCAGGCCGAGCCGACCGCGGATCACGGCCCGGCCTCGGGCCATGTCGCCTCGCTGACCAAGGGCGACCACGCCACCGTAGCCGGCCTCGTCGGCGCCCCGGCCGGGGCGACCTGGAAGGTCGTCGACCGGTCGCGGGTCGTGCTGACCCTGCCGGCCTCGAAGAAGCCGACCGCGTTCAAGCTGGTCATCGGCGGCGTCAAGAAGGGCGAGACTTCGAAATTCGCCGGCCACCTCAAGAAGGCCGACGGCGGCTCGCTCGACCTGGCCAGGTACACCAAGGGCGGCCCGGCCGAGTGGACCCAGACGGTCGAGACCCAGGGCAAGCTCGGCACCGGCGACGGCCCCTACGTCGTCGACACCCTCACGGCCCCCGACGAGAACCCGTACAGGTCGTGGATCCGGTTCGGCGGGATGGACTTCTTCGCCGACGGCAAGTCCGCCGCGCTCTGCACCTGGAGCGGCGACGTCTGGACCGTCACCGGGATCGACGAGAAGCTGGAGAAGCTCACCTGGAGGCGGATCGCCGCCGGCCTGTTCCAGCCGCTGGGGCTGAGGATCGTCGACGGCAAGATCTACGTCCTCGGCCGCGACGGGATCACCCGGCTGGATGACCTCAACGGCGACGGCGAGGCCGACTTCTACGCCGCGTTCAACCACGACATGGCCGCGACGACGGGCTTCCACGAGTTCGCCTTCGACCTCCAGACCGACCCCGAGGGGAACTTCTACTTCTCCAAGGCCGCGCCGGTGAAGGGCGGCGGCCGGGGCTTCGACACCATCGCGGCCAACAGCGGCACGGTGATGAAGGTCTACAAGGACGGCAAGACCCTGGTCAACTACGCCACCGGCCTCCGCGCCCCCAACGGGATCGGCGTCGGCCCCGATGGCCAGGTCACCAGCGGCGACAACGAGGGCACCTGGATGCCCAAGTGCCGGCTCAACTGGATCAAGCCCGGCGGCTTCTACGGCGTGGTCGACACCGCCCACCGCGACGACAAGCCGACCATGTACGACGAGCCGATCTGCTGGTTCCCCAAGGACGTCGACAACTCGGGCGGCGGCCAGGCGTGGGTGACGTCCGACAGGTGGGGGCCGTTCCAGGGCCGCCTGCTCCACACCTCGTACGGGACCTGCTCGCTCTACCTCGCGCTGGTCGACCAGCAGGGCGACCACATCCAGGGGGGCGTGGTGAAGTTCCCGGTCAACTTCCTGAGCGGGATCATGCGGCCGAGGTTCAACCCGGTCGACGGCCAGTTCTACGTCGCCGGCCTCCGGGGGTGGCAGACCAGCGCCGCGCAGGACGCCTGCTTCCAGAGGGTCCGCTACACCGGCAAGCCGGCGCACATGGTCACCGGCCTGAAGGTGACGAAGACCGGGCTCGACCTGACCTTCACCGACCCGGTCGACGCCGAGGACGCCACCGACCCCGACAGCTACCAGGTCGAGCAGTGGAACTACCTCTGGTGCAGCGAATACGGCTCGGACGACTACTCCGCCAAAACTCCCGACTATGAGGCCAAGGTCCGCGAGTTGAACAGGCTCAGGCTCGACCCGGGCAAGAACCGCGAGGAGATCGAGAAGATCACCAAGTCGCTCGCCAAGGGCCGCGACGAGGTCAAGATCGAGTCGGCCAGGCTGTCGACCGACGGCAAGACCGTCTCGCTGGAGATCAAGGACCTCAAGCCCGTCATGCAGATGCGCATCCGCGGCAAGCTCAAGGCCGCCGACGGCAAGAAGATGTCGGTGGAGGTGTATAACACCATCAATTACGTGCCGTGAGCGGGACAGATGCCCCTCTCCTCTTCCTCCCCTCTCCCCCTGTGAGAGGGGCCGGGGGTGAGGGGCGTGGCATCGCAGGTGGGCCGGAAAGAAGGTCCCTTCTTCCTCCCCTCTCCCTCGGGGAGAGGGGCCGGGGGTGAGTGCCTTCGGGACGACCTATATGT
>JAJYDH010000461.1 GCA_021777685.1 Planctomycetota bacterium
GGGCGCGAGGGCGTCGCCCAGATCCAGAAGCTGATGGCCGCCTTCCGCGCGAACCCCCCGAAGTCGGCCGGAGGCCTGGCCCTGACCGAGGTCCGCGACTACAAGACGCACGAGGTCCGCGCCATCACCGGCCCCGGCGGGACGAACCCCCTGCCGGAGCCCTCGGGCGACATCCTGATCTTCCAGACCGAGGCCCAGGGCACGCGGTTCGCCGTCCGACCCTCGGGGACCGAGCCCAAGATCAAGCTCTACCTCTTCGCCAGGACCGACACGGCGGGCGTCACCGACCGGGCGAAGCTGATGGAGATCAAGTCGCGGACCGAGCGGCGGCTTGACGGGATCGCGGCCGACATCGAACAATTCATGAACGACGCGCTTTCCGCCAAGTAAACGAAACCGGGGAAGGACCCCGCGGGGCATCCATGTCCGACGCACCTCCGAAGGCCCTCGAACCTCGCGAGAAGGTCCGAGGGTTCCCCACGTCGCCCGGCGTCTACCTGATGAAGGACGCCCAGGGGCGGGTCATCTACGTCGGCAAGGCCAAGAACCTCCGGAACCGCGCGGGGTCGTACTTCCAGAAGACCGCGGCCGAAGACAAACGCATCTGCGACTGGATCGGCGAGGTCGCCGACATCGACTTCCTCGCCGCCGACAGCGAGGTCGACGCCCTGCTCCTGGAAGCCCGGCTCATCAAGGATATCCAGCCCCGGCACAACCAGGACCTCAAGGACGACAAGTCGTTCCCCTACCTCCAGATCACCACCGGCGACGACTTCCCCCGGGTCAACTTCACCCGCGAGCCGCTCGACCGAGGGGTGAAGCTCTACGGCCCATTCCCGCGTGCCAAGAGCCTGCGCGGGGCGATCCAGGTCCTCCAGAAGATCTTCAAGTTCCGGACCTGCTCGCTGGACATCGAGGAGGGGGACGCCCGCTGGCGGTGGTTCCGCCCGTGCCTGCTGCACTCGATCGACCAGTGCACCGCCCCTTGCAACCTCCGGATCGATAAAGAGGCCTACCGCAAGGACATCCGCCGGCTCCGCCTCTTCCTCGACGGCAAGAAGGACGTCGTCCTCGCCGAGATGGAGGCCGAGATGAAGGAGGCCAGCAAGGCCCTCCAGTTCGAGAAGGCCGCCCGGCTCCGCGACGAGTTGAAGGCGTTGAAGAACATCAACCTCCGGGGGGACCTCGACAAGCACGCCCAGCCCGAGGTCTTCTACGTCGACCCCCGCAAGGGCCTGAAGGGGCTCCAGAAGGTGTTGCACCTGGAGTCGACCCCTCGGACGATCAACTGCATCGACATCGCCCACCTCGGCGGGACCGAGACCGTGGGCTCGCTCGTCACCTTCATCGACGGCCTGCCGTTCAAGCCCGGCTATCGCCGCTACAAGATCAAGAGCGTCACGGGGATCGACGACTACGCCTCGATCCGCGAGGTCGTCTCCAGGCGGATCCAGGGCCTGCAAGAGCGCGACGAGCCCTTCCCCGACATCTTCATGATCGACGGCGGCAAGGGGCAGCTCAACGCCGCCCTGGGCGCCTTCGAGGCACTCGGAGTCAGGCCGCCGACCCTGATCTCGCTCGCCAAGCAGAACGAGGAGATCTTCATCCCCGGCCAGTCCGACCCGATCGTCCTCAAGCGTCGATCGTTCTCCTTGAGGCTCCTCCAGTACGCCCGCGACGAGGCCCACCGCTTCGCCCAGCACTACCACCACATGTTGCGGAAGAAGCGGACGCTGGGCGATGATGGGGCCTGATCCGCCCGGCCGGGAGGGACGACCATGAGCACCGCCAAGCTGCCCGCCGTCGCCCCCCTGGTCGCCGGCCAGAGGGTCAACCAGGCCGATTTCCACGAACGGTACGAGGCGATGCCGCCGGGATCTCGGGCCGAGCTGATCGGCGGAGTCGTGTTCATGCCCAGCCCCGTCGGCAAGCGACATTACATCACCACGGCCAATGCCGTCGGCTGGCTCTGGACCTATCGGACGCGGACGCCGGGGGTCGAGTTGGGGGACAACGGATCGACCGCCCTGGACGATCTCGGCGAAGTCCAGCCGGATGCGTTCCTGCGAATCCTGCCCGATCGAGGCGGGCAGACTCGCGACATGGGGAAGATCATCGCAGGGGCGCCTGAGATGGTCATTGAGGTCGCCGACAGTTCGAAGGGAGTGGACCTTGGCCCCAAGCTGGCCGACTACGAGCGCGCCGGCGTCCTCGAATATATCGTCTTCGCCATCGACCCCGACGAGGTCCACTGGCACGTCCGACAAGGCAATCGATTGGTCCGAATCCCTCCCGATCTCGACGGGCTCTATCGATCGAAGGCGTTCCCCGGGCTGTGGCTCGACCCGTCGGCCATGATCGCCGACGACTGCCCGGCGATCGCCATCGCCCTGGAACGCGGCCTCGCCTCCGAGGAGCATGCGGCCTTCGTCGCCTCGATGAAGGATCGTGATCGGAAGATCGATGACGAGGGCCGACCATGAGCACCGCCCAGCCTCCCGCGATCAGGCCCTTGATCGCCGGCCAGCGCCTGAGCCGGGCCGAGTTCCACGAGCGCTACCTGGCCACGCCTCCGGGCTTTCGGGCCGAACTCATCGGAGGAGTCGTCGTCGTGCCCAGCCCGGTCGGAGATCGCCATGAGGAAGTCCATCGCGGCGCAGTCTTATGGACGGCCGTCTATGAGTTGCGGACACCGGGAATCAAGGGGGGCCTGGATGGCTCGACCGCCCTCGACGACGTATCGGAAGTTCAACCTGACACTTGCCTGAGGATCAAGCCCGAGCATGGCGGCCAGACTCGCAAGCTCGGCAACATCATCGGCGGGTGCCCCGAGCTCGTCGTCGAGGTGGCCAGCAGCTCGCGGGCGATCGACCTCGGCCCGAAACTCGCCGATTACGAACGGGGCGGCGCGCTCGAATACGTCGTCCTCGCCGTCAACCCCGACGAGGTCTACTGGCACGTCCGACAAGGGGGCCGATTGGTCCGAATCCCTCCCG
This sequence comes from Planctomycetota bacterium, assembly GCA_021777685.1. GTDB lineage: Bacteria > Planctomycetota > Planctomycetia > Isosphaerales > Isosphaeraceae > Tundrisphaera. The sequence goes on from JAJYDH010000461.1 coordinate 2,997, forward strand.
ACCCCGACGGCCTCTATCGTTCGAAGGCTTTTCCCGGCCTCTGGCTCGACCCGGTCGCCTTGTTCGCCTACGACCTCCCGGCCATGATAGCGACGGTCGACCGGGGCCTGGCCAGTCCCGAGCATGTCGAGTTTGTCGCCCGGCTGGCCGCGATCCGACCTTGAACCACCGATCGCCGAAATGCCCGGATGATTACCGGCGCCGTGAAAGGCACTCGTTCATCCAGCAGACCGCGAAATCCGAACGAGCCGAGTTCGACCCTCCGTGGGACGAGCTTCGAATTCATGTCGAATCTCTTGAGCCTGTACGCTCCTCTTCGACGGCCGATCTCAACTCCTGACGGACCCGCGAACCACGATGATCCTCGTCTCCGCCAACGGCCTCGGCCGGCAATATTCGGGCGACCCGATCTTCCAGGATCTCAAATTCGAGGTCCGGGCCGGCGAGCGTATCGGCCTGGTCGGCCCCAATGGGGCCGGCAAGACGACCTTGATGCGCCTGATCGCGCGGGCGGATCAGGCCGATTATGGGAGCCTCTACGTCCGGCCGGGCATCCGGGTCAGCCTGCTCCGCCAGCATCCCGAGTTCGGGCCGGACGAGACTTTGATGTCGGTCGCGCGGTCGGGCCTGGCCTCGCTCCTGGACATCCAGGAGGAGATGGAGGAGGCCGCGAAGGAGATGGCCGAGGCCGAGGACGACCACGAGCGCGACCGGGCCTCGCGCCGCTATGACGAGCTTCGCGACCGGCTCGAACACCAGGACGCCTACTCGGTCGACCACCGGGTCGAGGAGATCCTGGGCGGCCTCGGGTTCCCGACGGCCGACTTCCACCGGCCCGCCCGGACGTTCTCGGGCGGCCAGCAGTCGCGGATGATGCTGGCGAAGCTGCTGCTCGAAAGCCCCGACCTGATGCTCCTCGACGAGCCCTCGAATCACCTGGACATCGAGACCACGGCCTGGCTCGAGAATTACCTGGCCCGGCAGTCGGTCGGCATGATCGTGGTCAGCCACGACCGCTACTTCCTCGACAAGGTCGTCACCCGGATCTGGGAGCTGTTCGAGGGGAAGATCGACGTCTATCCCGGCAACTACACCCAGTACTGGAAGCTCCGGACCGAGAAGGCCAAGGTCCTCCAGCGCCAGTTCGAGAAGCAGCAGGACTACATCGCCGAGCAGGAGGCGTACATCCGCCGCTACGGCGCCGGGCAACGGGCCAAGCAGGCCCACGACCGCGAGAAGAAGCTCGCCAGGGTCGAGCGGGTCGAGACCATGCGCGAGATCGTCGGGCCGCCGATGGGCTTCGGCGAGGTGGAGCGCTCGGGCGACATCGTCGTCGAGGCCCGCAAGCTGACGAAAGCCTTCGACAAGCCGCTGTTCAAGGAGTTCAACTTCTCGCTCCTCCGGGGCCAGTGCGTCGGCGTGCTCGGGCCCAACGGAGCGGGGAAGTCGACCCTCATCAAGACCCTGATCGGCAAGCTCGCCCCCGACTCGGGCGAGGTGAAGCTGGGCCACAAGGTCCTGGTCGGCTACCACGACCAGGGGCTCGAATCGCTCCCGCCCGAGACCACCGTCCTCCGCGCCGTCTGGCCCGAGGACGACCCCGACTGGGTCCAGGGGGACGTCCGCGACCTCCTCGCGCGGTTCGGGCTCTCGGGCGACCTGGCCCTCCGCGACGTCGGCCAGCTCTCCGGCGGCGAGAAGGGGAAGGCCGCGCTGGCGAGGCTCTCGGCGACCTCGGCGAACCTCCTCGTCATGGACGAGCCCACCAACCACCTGGACATCTGGGCATGCGACGCGCTGGAGCGGTCGATCCTGCCTCATTCGGTAGAGTGTAGCAACTATCGGACTGTAGGTGCGAGCCGAGAGTAGCACAAGTCTGCCCAATAGGCTCGTTGGCGATCCCGGTCAACACCTTACGGAAGGTGACGGGCTTTGCAGGGCGTGGCTCTGTTGCGGCCAAGCCCGTCCGGCGAGCGCGTCGAAGATCGCGGATCATGGCAGCAAGCTCGGGACTTGCGTAGGTGAAGGACACGTTGACGCCGGTCCGTGCTGAGGTGCACGGTGCAACCAGC
>JAJYDH010000462.1 GCA_021777685.1 Planctomycetota bacterium
CATGGAGTAGTTTTTGTGCCCATACGGGGTCGTCAACCGGTCGGTGTCCGAGGGGCAGGCCAGGTACGCCAGCTTGGTCAACTGGACCGTCGTGTTCCCCGTGGTGGCGACGCCCGGGTTCGCCCCGCCGGTCGTGAAGTTGATCGCGTTGAAGAGCGGGGTCTGCTCCATGTAGGTGAGCATCGCGACGTGCGACGACCAGTCGTTCCAGCCGTAGATACCCTTGACCGGCGGCAGGCACTGGTTGGAACTCTCGTAGTTGAAGCAGCCCAGGCCGATCTGCTTGAGGTTGTTGATGCACTGCGAACGCCGGGCCGCCTCGCGGGCCGCCTGGACCGCCGGCAGGAGCAGGGCGATGAGCACGGCTATGATCGCGATCACCACCAGCAATTCGATCAGCGTGAAACCTCGACGACGGGTCGTTGGCACGACATCAACCCCCTTGGAGAAGATAATGAACGAGGAAGGCGGAAGTTCTCGAAAAATCGGGCCGGATTACCCTCAGACGGTGAGATCAGGCGGCTCGAGACCCCGCCGAAATGGCGACGGAATCTTCTGAAACGCCCGAGCTCGCGTGCTCTTCGCACAAATTCGAAGAATAGAGAAAAGGGTTAGAATGATGTTACGCCGAATGGGCCGAGTATTGCAAGCCATGTGGATTTTGACGATGAAATCGAGGATGCCGGCGGATTCCGACGATCCGCAGGGTAGGGCTCGTCCTGCGGTTGACATCGCGGCTCGTCCAGCGGCACCGGGGCAAGCCCTACTCCCCCAATGACAGGCCCGCCGCGGGCGCCTCGCGCCGGCCGCCGGTGCTCGTTGACCCGTGCGAACACATCGGCGCGACAGGGTCCACGATCGAGACGGCCTCGGGCATGGTCCGGGCCATACGCTATCAATACCCCTGGACGGCCTCGGCGTGACGCGGCCCCCCGGGACGCCTCGACGGGCCCCGATTCCCGCCCATCCGGGATGCTGGCTCACGCGTCCTCGTCGTCCCCCTCGGCGCCCGCCGGCTCGTCGAAAGTCGGGTCGTCGGCGATCGACGGCGTCGAGGTCCGGTCGCCCACCCGGAGCCAGACGGCCTTCAAATAGGCCCCTTCGAGGGCCTCCAGGCCGACCGGGTGATCGGGCGCGGCTCCGGTGACGGCGAGGACCTGCACCGACCGGCCGGCCTTCCTCGCGGCGGCCCGGAGCAGGATCACGAACTCCTCGGCCGGCAACAGGCCGGAGCAGGAGCAGGTCAGCAGGATGCCGCCGGGCTCCACGCAGTTGAGCGCCAGGACGTTGAGGTCGAAGTACTTGCGCTTGCCGGCCGAGATGTCCAGGCGGCCGGGGATCAGCTTGGGCGGGTCGAGCACGACCACGCCGAAGGTCTTGCCGTTGGCGCCCATCTGCCGCATGTAGCCGAAGGCGTCGGCGTGGACGAAATTCGGCCGGACCTGGTTGGCGTTGGCATTTTCCTTCGCGAGCGCAATCGCCTTCTCGTCGAGGTCGACGCACGTCACCTCGGCCGCCCCGCCTTTGACCATCGCGTAGAGGCCGAAGCCGCCGGTGTAGCAGCAGGCGTCGAGGACCGTCCGGCCGGGGGTGAACCGGGTCAGGGCCAGGCGGTTCTCGCGCTGGTCGCAGAAGAAGCCGGTCTTGTGGCCGCCGGCGAACTGGACGCGGAACCGGACGCCGTTCTCGCGGATCGTCACGCGGGGGGGGAGCTTGGCCGTGGCGACGGGCTTGCCCGGGAAATCCTCGGCGAGCGCGATCCGCTCGTCGACGTTGACCCGGTAATGCTTCGTGCCCAGCCGCTCGGCCGCGCGGTCGAGGATCGGGCCGATCCGCTGGTAGATCCCCAGGCTGAAGACCTCGGCCGAGAGGACGTCGTCGAACCGGTCGAGGATCAGGCCCGAGAGGCCGTCGGCCTCGGCGTGGACGACGCGGTAGGCGTCGGTCGAGTCTTCGAGCTTGAGGAGGTCGCGGCGGAGGGCGATCGCGCGGTCGAGCCGGCCTTCCCAGAAGGCGGGGCCGGGGGCCTCGACCCCCTGGCAGAGCATCCGCAGGTTGATCTGCGACCGTGCGTTCCAGAGCCCGAAGCCGATCGGCAGGCCGTCGCGGTCGACGACGCGGACCATGTCGCCGTCACGCGGGCGGACCGGGCCGACCGGGCCGATCACCATCTTCCGGTAGACGAACGGATGGTGCCCGGCCGACCGGACCGAGACCGTGGGCGGCGACTCGGGCGCGTCGAGCGATCGCCGGGGGATCTCGGTGATGTCCAGGCTCGACGTGGGCCGCTCGGGCTCGGGGCGGTTCGCCGCCGGGCCCCGGCGATCGGGCGGGAATGGAGGCCGGGACGGCCGGGGGCCTCTCGGCGGTTCAGGCCTCATCGTCGTCCATCTCGTCGTCTTCGGGGCCGTCCAGCTCGTTCCGGGCGAGGCGGCGGAGCCGGACCAGGAGGGCGGTCATGTAGCGCTGGAGGGCCAGTTGCCGGGTCATGACGGGCTCGGTGGCGGCCTCGACGGGGATCTCGGCGATCACTCGGTGGGCCTTGGCCAGCCCCTCCCAGCCCACTTTCATGAGGCGGGCGGGGTCGACGTCGCCCGATTCCCGGGCGAGGCGGAGCAGTTGACGGACCTTCTTCAAGCCGGCTTGAGCCTGCTGGAGGTTGCGGAGTGCGGTGCCTGGGCTCATCGCGGGCATGTCGGATCGCTCGGAAGTTTCTGTCTTGTCGAGGCTCAAAACGCTATCATAATCGAAAGACCGTCCGCCGGTCCAACGTCACTGTCCGGAATGGAGCCGAACGATGAGCCAGCCCGACGAGGGCGATGTCGCCGTGGCCGAGCCGATCGTCACGACCCAGTCCGCGCCCAGGGCGAAGGCCGACGACAAGACGAAGACCCGCCGCCAGCCCCCGTATCACGTCATCGTCCTCAACGACGAGGAGCACACCTTCGAGTACGTGATCGAGATGCTCGTGAAGGTCTTCGGCCACTCGCTGACGATCGCCGAGACGCTGACGTGGCGGGTCCACAACACCGGCCGGGCGATCGTCCTGACGACCCACAAGGAGCTGGCCGAGCTGAAGTGCGAGCAGGTCCTGGCCTACGGGCCGGACCCTCGGATGAGCATCTCCAAGGGCCCGCTCGGCTGTTACATCGAGCCCGCGCCGACCGACTGAGGCAGGTCGACCGAGGAGGCCACCGAGGCGACGTAGCCCTTCACGTCTTCGAACGACTCGGTGCCGATCTGCTTGAGGTCGTCCATCGACATCCCCAGGGCATCACTCCCCACCTTGAGGGCGATGTAGTCTTCGACCAGCCCCAGGACCGGGTTCGGGACGCCCAGGATGGTCCCGAGGATGCCCCGGATGCGCGGGGCCAGGGCGGCGACCCCCGCGGCGACGGCGGCGCCCATCGGCACGGCCCAGGGGTCGTCGACCCCCTCGCGGTCCATCACCTGCTTCGCCACATAGGCGCCCGCGACCGCCCGGGGGAGCATCGCCGGCAGCGAGGCCCGGCTCGGCGCGAACGGGACCTTGTCGACCGCCATCTCGCCCATCGCCGCCAGGGCCCACGTCTTGCGGTTCGGGCGGTCGTAGGCCGCCTCCATCAGCGCCACCCCGAAGGTGGACCGCAGGCCGGAGACCACGGCCAGCCGCATGGCGCGTTCGAACGCCCGCTTCGAGTTCGTCATCGTGATCCTCGCTTCCCCGGAATTCGACCGATCGCCCCGAGATCGCCCCGGGGCAATGCCTTGCCCAGGATACCATGCAAGATCGGCGCCGACCCCAGATCAAGCCCCGTCGATTCCCGGCCGGATCGATCGGTGATGATCCTTGATCGGGCTCGGGGTCGGGACGGATCGGGTTGCTCTTGTAGGGCGGGTGAGCGGTAGCGAAACACGCCAGGGACGGGCGCCGCCGGAGCCCTTGGCGGGTTTCGCTACCGCTCACCCGCCCTACAAGAGCCCCTCGCGAGATCAGGTCAGGTCGTGGTCCCAGCCCCGAGGCTTCGCCGGCTTCTCGTACCGGCCGTCGAGGCCGAAATAGGCGCGGACCTCGGGCGATCCCGTGACGTAGAGCACCCCCACGGCGTAGAAGACGGCCGCCCAGGACGTGATCGCGCTCCCCCCCGAGACAAGCACCAGGAGGGCGTCGAGCGCCAGGCTGATCCAGGCCCAGAGCCGGTGCAGGCGGATTCCGTCCGGGTCGTCGCGCAGGGTCTTCCAGCCGGCCCGGAACAGCAGGATGGACAGGAGCGACGAGGCGACCATCCAGCCGAACATCAGGAGCCCGACCAGGGTCCCGACGGCCCCCGCGACCGGCCCCAGGAGCCAGCTCCCGCCCCCGACCGCGACCAGCACGAGCGCCCCGACCACCAGGCCCACGAGCGCGGTGGCGGACCAGATCAGGCTGACCACGCCGAGGACCGTCAGGATGCCGGGACGCCGGTAAGTTTGCTGGAGATGCATCGGGCGATTCCTCCGGGCCGGTCAGGCCCCGACTTCGGCGTCGATCGCGGTCGGGACGCCCGCCCGGATGTCGGGGTAGGCGAGGATCACGCCCAGCTCGGCGCGCATCCGGGCGTTCTTGACCCGCTTGTTCGAATCCTCCGCGCCGGTCGCCGAGAACCGGGGCGGGGCCGCCTTCAGTCCTTCGGCGGCCAGCCCGTAAAATTCTCGGCGAGGGGCCGGGCGGTCGTCGGAGGCCAGGTAGAGGCCGCCGCTCCGCCCCCGGTCGAGCGCCGCGACGGCGACACTCGCGGCGTCGTCGATGTGGATCAGGTTGAGGAATTTGTCCGGGTCGCCGGCGATCGGCTCCCCCTTCAGGAGCGACTCGCGGCGCATGATCCGGCCGGGGCCGTAGAGCCCGGAGAATCGAAGGATGACCGCCTGGAGGCCGCAATCGGCGCCGTAGGATCGGACCACCTTCTCGGCGTCCAGGGTGGCCCGGCCCGACTCGGTCCGGGGCTCGGTCGGCGAGTCCTCGTCGACCCACTCGCCGTCGACCTGGCCGTAGACGCCCGTCGAGCTGGCGAAGACCAGCCGGCCGGCCCGGTCGATCAGGTGGCCGAGG
>JAJYDH010000463.1 GCA_021777685.1 Planctomycetota bacterium
GGCGTTCTGGCGGCCCGAGTTCTTCGCCAACAACCAGGCGAACCTGAACACGCTCAGCGACTGGATGCCGTACCTGCTCCTGTTCTTCATCCCGGCGATCACCATGAGCGCCTGGGCCGAGGAGCGCCGGCAGGGGACCGACGAGCTGCTGCTGACCCTGCCGGCGCACGACATCGAGGTCGTGGTGGGCAAGTACCTCGCCGCGCTGGGGATCTACACGGTCGCGCTGCTGTTCTCGCTGACCCACGTCTTCATCCTGGAGTGGCTCGGCGAGCCCGATTACGGGATCGTCGCCTCGACCTTCCTCGGCTACTGGCTGATGGGGGCCCTGATGATCGCCATCGGCCTGGTGGCGTCGCTCCTGTCGTCGAACGTGACGGTGGCGTTCATCCTCGGGGCCCTCTTCTGCGCCATCCCGGTCTTCACCCGGCTGCTCGGCCTGGCGTTCCCGCCGGCGGCCCGGCGCCAGGTCGAGGACCTGTCGATCCCCTCGCAGTTCCGCGACTTCGGCACCGGCGTGATCCCGGCCTCGGGCGTGTTCTACTTCGTGACGATGGCCGGGGCGATGCTCTACCTGAACATGATCCTGATCGGCCGGCGGCACTGGGCCGGCGGCGAGCGGAGCCGGGGGCTGGGCGGGCATTCGCTCCTCCGGGTCGTGGCCCTGATCGTGGCGCTGGTCGGGCTCGACTCGCTCGTCGCCAGGGGCGGCTGGCGGGCGGACAACAGCGCCGAGCACCTCTACACCCTCAGCCGCGAGTCCCGCGACCTCATCAGGCAGATCCCCGACGACAGGCCGGTCTACATCCAGGCGTATTACAGCCCGGACGTCCCCCGAGACTACGTCGAGGCCAAGGCCAACCTGCTCGGCCTGCTCCGCGAGTACGCGGCGCTCGGCGGCGACAAGGTCCGCCTGAACCTGGTCGAGACCGAGGTCTACTCGCCCGCCGCCCGCGAGGCGCAGAAGCGGTTCGGGATCGAGCCGAAGCGGGTCCTCACCGCCGAGGAGGCCCGGCAATCGGCCTCGGAGATCTTCCTGGGCGTCGCGTTCACCTCGGGCCTGGAAGAAGTGGTCGTGCCGTTCTTCGACCCGGGCCTGCCGACGGAGTACGAGCTGACCCGGTCGATCCGGGTCGTCTCGAAGTCGGGCCGGAAGAAGATCGGCATCCTGGCGACCGACGCCAAGATGCTCGGCGGTTTCGACTTCCGGTCGATGGGCCAGGAGACCGAGTGGCCGTTCGTGACCGAGCTGAAGAAGCAGTACGAGGTCAGCTCGGTGGCGCTCGACGCCCCGATCCCGGGCAACCTCGACGTCCTCCTCGTCGCCCAGCCATCCTCGCTGACGCAGAAGCAGATCGACTCGCTGACGGATTACGTCCGCCAGGGGCACCCGACCCTGCTGTTCCACGACCCCCTGCCGATGTTCAACCCCTCGCTCGCCCCCGAGGTCCCCAAGATGCCCCAGGGCGGCCCGTTCGGCGGCGGCCCGCCGCCCGAGCCGAAGGGGAACTTGCAGCCGCTCCTGGACCTCCTCGGGATCGACGCGCCGGGCAATGAGGTCGTCTGGAACCGGTACAACCCGCTGGTCGCCAACCCCGAAATCCCGCCCGAATTCGTCTTCGTCGGCGAGGGGAGCGGCGGCGCCGACGCCTTCAACCCGTCCGAGGTCGCCAGCTCGGGCCTCCAGGAAGTGGTCATGATGTTCCCCGGCCTGGTCCGGTCCAAGGGGAGCAAGCCCGAGTTGTTCCCGCTGCTCCGGGTCGGCGGCGTGGGCGGGACGATCGCCTTCGGCGAGGTCGTCCAGCAGAGCTTCATGGGCGTCAGCGGGATCAACCCGAACCGCCGGCACGTCCCCAGCAACATGGAATTCACCCTGGCCGCCCGCATCCAGGGCAAGCCGGTCGAGGAATTGACGATCCCCTCCGAGGACGCCAAGAAGGCCGCGCCGAAGCCGCCGGCCGCCGAGCTGAAGGCGATCCTGATCGGCGACCTCGACCTGATCGGCGAGCAGTTCTTCGAGATCCGCCGCCGGAAGGTCGAGAACCTGGAGTTCGACAACATCACCTTCGTGCTCAACTGCGTGGACGTCCTGGCCGGCGACGAGGGGACCATCCCGCTCCGGAAGCGGCGGGCCCAGCACCGGACCCTGACCCTCCTGGAGAAGCAGACCCGGGACTTCGTTGTGCAGAGCCAGAAGGAGGCCCGGCAGGCCGAGGACGACGCCAAGGCCGCGCTCGAGGCCGCCCAGAAGTCGCTCGACGCCAAGGTCGCCAAGATCCGCGAGGACAAGGATCTCGACGAGCGGAGCCGCGAGATCAAGCTCAGCACCCTGGAGCGGGTCGAGAACCGCCGGCTGGAGGTCGAGAAGGCCGCCATCGAGGACGACAAGCGCCGGAAGGTCCAGGAGAGCAAGGCGACGATGGAGCAATCGATCCGCCAGATCGAGAACCGGGTCCGCGTCGGCGCGATCCTCGCCGCCCCGCTCCCCGCGCTCCTGCTGGCCGTCCTGATCTTCGGGGTCAGGGCCAGGCGCGAGAACCTGGGGGCCAACCCCAACCGCCTGGCCTGATCCGTGGCCTTCGGCCGTTTCGCTCACGACCCGACCCGACCCGACCCGACCCGACCCGGGGTCTCGGATCTCTCATTTCGGATCTGAGATCTCAGATTTGAGATCTCCGATCGAGAGATCCGGGATTCGCGGGTGACACTCGAACATACCCGGGACATTCGCCCATGAATCGCGAGACCAAGAAGACCCTGGTGTTCGTCGTCGTCGCCGTCCTGATGACGGGCCTGGCGATCGCCGGCCGGGTCGACCGCTCCGGCCGGCCCGAGGCGTTCGACGACCAGGGCCGGAAGTTCTTCGACGACTTCGACCCCAACACCTGCACCACCCTGGAAGTGATCGACTACGACCCCGCCACCGCCAGCGTCCTGCCCTTCAAGGTGACGAACAAGGGCGGAAAGTGGGTCATCCCGTCGCACTACGACTACCCGGCCGACGCCAAGCAGCGGCTGGTCGACACCGCGACCGGCGTGATCGGCCTGACCAAGGACTCGATCCGGTCGGACCGGGTCGAGGACCAGGAGGCGTTCGGCGTCATCGACCCGCTCGACACCAAGGCCACCAGCCTCAAGGGGATCGGCAAGCGGGTCACGCTCAAGGACTCGACCGATAAGGTCTTGGCCGACTTCATCATCGGCAACGAGGTCAAGGACCACCCCGAGCAGCGCTACGTCCGGGTCCCGGGCCAGAAGCGGACCTACGGCGTGAACGTCAAGGTCGACCTCTCGACCCGGTTCGCCGACTGGATCGAGACCAACCTCCTCAAGCTCGACGCCGGCCGGGTCCGCAAGGTCGTCATCGACCACGAGAGCTTCGACACCAAGACCGGCCAGCCGGTCCCGGGCGACGTCATCACCCTGGAGCGCAAGGACGCCTCGAACCCCTGGACCATCGAGGGCATGCCCGCCGGCAAGAAGCCGAACACCGAGACGCTCCTGGCGCTCTCGACCGCGCTCGGGGACGTCAAGATCGCCGGCATCCGGCCCAAGCCCGAGGGGCTGACCGAGGATCTGAAGCAGGCCCCCGGCGAGGTCAAGCCGACCACCCGCCAGGCCTGGATGTCGATGGTCAACAAAGGTTTCTACCTGACCCGCGACGGCCTGTTCTCGAACAAGGGCAAGGTCACGATCTATACCGACGAGGGCGTGGTCTACACCCTCCGCTACGGCGAGGTCATCATCGCCACGGGCAACGAGCTTTCCGGCGGGATCGAGCCGACCAAGCAGGCGAAAGAGCTTGCCAAGGCCGCCGGCAAGGCGAGCGGCGAGGCGACCTCCGAAGGGCGCTACCTGTTCGTCACCGCCAGCTTCGACCCCAACCTGATCCCGCCCCCCAAGCCCTCGACCGACGAGGACGAGACCTTCCCCGAGGACCCCTTCGCCTACGAGCCCGGCGACAAGAAGGTCGTCCCCGAGAGCAAGAAGGCGAAGGCGAAGGCCGAGAAGCTCAAGGCCGACCGCGACAATCAGGTCGCCGAGGGGCAGAAGAAGGCCAGGGACCTGACCAATCGCTTCGCCGCCTGGTACTACGTCACGCCGGGCGAGAGCTACAAGACGATCGTCCAGGATCGCCCGAACCTGATCCGCGACAAGGGCTCCAAGCCCCCCGCCCCGATGCCCGGCGCCGGAGGAGGCCGGCCCGGCGGCTTCCCCGGCCGCCTCGGCGGCCTCGGGCTGCCGAGCAACCCACACGGGGATTGAGCGGAGGAACCCGTCCCGGCCCCTCGCCGAGCGGAATTTTCGGCCCCCTCTCCCTCTGGGAGAGGGTTGGGGTGAGAGTCGTGGCTGGACGAGTGGTTGCCGTTCGAGACCTCATCCCAGGCCACGGTCGATGCGGCGTCCCTCCCCCGGCCCCTCTCCCAGAGGGAGAGGGGAGGCGGAAGAATCCAAGATCCAGGACTCCGCGGCTTCCTCTGACCCGCGAACCTCCGCCGCCGAGCCCTTGTCGACCGGACGACGATCCGGCACAATGGTGGTTTTCCGATCGGTCGCCCGAGGGGTCGTCGGGGCGAAGGCGGGTCTTTTCTACAGGGGTGGACGTCGCGATGGGGTCGAACTCAGCCAGTCCCTCGAATCGAAAGAGGCACGTGCTCTCGGCTCTGGTGCAGAACCAGCCGGGGGTCCTGGCGCACGTCTCGGGGATGTTCGCCTCCCGGGGCTTCAACATCGAGAGCCTCGCCGTCGGCGAGACCGAGGACGCCCACCTGTCGAGGATCACCGTCGTCGTCAACGGCGACGACCGGATGCTCGAGCAGATCCGCAAGCAGCTCGAGAAGATCATCACCATCGTCAAGGTGGACGACATCTCGCGGGCCGACTTCGTCGAGCGCGACCTGATGCTCATCAAGATCGACGCCCCCCCCGCGCAGCGGCTGGAACTCCAGGGGCTCGTGCAGATCTTCCGAGGGCGAATCGTCGACGTCGGCTCCGACCAGATGATGGTCGAGATCTCCGGCCAGGAGAAGAAGATCGAGGCCTTCATCGAGGCCGTCCGCCCC
>JAJYDH010000464.1 GCA_021777685.1 Planctomycetota bacterium
GAGAGTTGGATGTCGCGGGCCATGTACTTGAGCTTCTTGCCGATCTCCTTGCGGAGCCTGGGGATCGCCAGCGCCTTCATGGACTTCTCGTCGAAGCCGGGGACCTCGCCGCCGACGTCGTTGGGCAGGCCCGAGACGGGGAAGGCGCGGATCTTGCCGACGCCGCTTCGGCCTTCGGCCAGCGAGGACCAGAACGGCCCGGCCCCGATGCCCAGCGGCGTGACGAGGCCCAGTCCGGTGATGACGACTCGTCGTTCGCTACGGGGCATGAGGTTACTCGTCACTCTCCAGGCGGAGTCGGGCGGATCGGCGGCTCGTCACGGTTGCTGTTCGATCGAAGTCGAGGCCTTGCGAGGCTCAGCTGGGCGGGGCCTCGTGCGACTGGCCGTTGACGGGGGCCGGCGAGGTCGAGGAGACGGCCAGGGCCTCGGCCTCCTTGGCCCGCGACTGGGCCTTGGCCAGGTCGAGGACGCCGAGCAGTTGCTGCGTGAACACGAAATTCTTGGGGCCGAAGATCTGGTTCGCCCGCGAGTTGTCCAGGTGGGCGAAGAAGATCTCGACGTCGGCGAGCAGCTCCCCTTCGAGGAACGCCTTGGCCTCGACGACCGCCCCCTCGGCGCGGAGGTCGGTCAGCGTCACCTCGTAGACGAGCTGGTCCCCGGCGCAGGCCACGCCGAAGAACTCGGCGCGGGGGATCTTGGCGAGCACGACCTTCTCGACGAACCCTCCCGCCTCGCCGACCAGGATTCCGCCGGTCTGCGCCAGCCCCTCGATGATGAGCGAGGCCGGCATCACGGGGTAGCCCGGGTAATGGTCGTGCAGGTGCTCCTCGGCCAGCGTCAGGTTCTTGATCGCGCGGGCGAACTTGCCGCTGCGGAATTCGAGGAACTTGTCGATCCAGATCCAGCGCATGGGAAGGGCACTCGCGAGGAGGAGACGGGACCGACGGGCCCTCGGCCGTGGACGCGAGGCGCGTCGAGTCCTCGGGGACGCGCCATCGGCGAGCCCGGGCGGTGCGCCTTCGAGGATTCGACGCACCCTGCCAGGCCGCCGGGCTCAGGCCGCCAGCTTGCTCGACACGTACTGGACCAGCATGTCCACGGTGTAGAGGTCGCCGATCCGCTCGACGTCCGGGTTGGCGGCGAACTCGCCGAGGTCGGCGTAGGGCATCCGGGCCTTGAGCTCGTCGAGCCCCTTGGCCGTCAGCTTGCCGTCCTTGATCATGTCCGGGTCGGTGACGACGTTCTCGGGGAACAGCTCGCCGCGGGGGATCTTGATCCCGAAGTTCCGCTCCAGGCGGAACACGATGTCCAGGAAGTCGATCGACTCGGCGCCGAGGTCGCCCTGGAGGGTGGCGTCCTTGGTGACGTCCTCCTCGTCGACCCCGAGGGCGTCGACCAGGGTGGCTTGGACTTTCTGATAGATCTCGTCGTGCGTCGGCATGTCATCCTCGAAGGTACGGGAACACCAATCCGAATCCCACGATGGGGACCACCCTCCGCCCGCCGGTTGCGCGGCCTGACTCGTTCAATCGTCGGCAATACCCGGTGGTCGTCTTCAGTCGGGCCGGCGCGAAGTTCGAGGGTGCAATCGCGCGGGGGGCGGGGTCGGTCGTGGTCAGCCAGCGTTCCATGCGTCGGGACCCATCTTGATGAATTTCGTCAAACCTTGCAACATCATCAGGGTCGCCGCGTCTGGCAAGGTCGCCCGGGTCATCGCGTGGACGGCTCGACCAGGACGTCGGCGGCCCTGGCGACCGGGGCCTCGCGGAGGATGGCACGGGCGCCGACCGACCCCTTGCGGAGCGTGGCATAAAGCTCGCGGAGGCCGGCGACGATCGAAGCGTCGGTCTTGTGCAGGGCCGGGTCTCGGTCGCGGAGATTGTATCGGGTCAGCGTGAACTGCCCCTTGACCATCGACTGGCCGTCGATCGTCCCTTCCCCCTTGAAGCTCGCCTCGCGCACGTCGTGCGAGACCAGCGTCACCTTGAGCTGGAGCTGCCGGCCGGGCTCGACGAAGCTGCCGTACTTGATCATCTTGGCCTTCTTCAGGACGACCACGCTGTTGGCGAAGTCCTCCATGTCGCGGACCAGCCAGGCCCCGGCCTGCGTCAGCGCCTCCAGCATCAGGACACCCGGCATGACCGGGAACCCCGGAAAATGGTCGGCGAGATACTCCTCGGCCAAGGAGAGGTTCTTGACGGCGACGAGCGATTGGCCGGGCTGGAGGTCAACGATGCGATCGACGAGGACGAATCTCATGGAGGGCCCCGGAACAGGCTGGCGACGATCCCGATGTCGGGTACCGAGGGTCACGCCTATGCACTCGGTTTTCCGCAATCCCATGGCAAGTCGGACATTGTAGTGATACCCCCGGCCTCTTGGCAAGGGAGTCCACCCGGCGGGCCGACCCTTCGAGGCCGTCTGCTCCTTCACCCCACCAGAGTCTACAACCCTGACCCGTATCGTCAAATTAACCCGCCGGGATCGCCCAGATTTTCCAGGCGGCTCGGACGGGACATCTTCTCAGGGCGGAGAGGGATGGTCGATTTCCCGAAGGGGGCGAGTATTCAATCGGCCGGATCGCCCTTATACTGGACGGGGGACCGGGGCGTGACGCGATCGCCCGGCCGGCCCGGGTTTGCTACCCTGGCCCGGCCCAATCCCTGGGGAGATCTCCCGGCCGATGAGGCGAACCTTCCTTCAGGCCCTTACCCTGGCGTCCGCGCTCGCGATCGGCGGTTGCCTGCACGCCCCGATGCCCTGGTCGCCCGACGGGAAGTGGGTGGCCTACGTCGTCGAGGTCCGGCCCGTCGACCGGCTCCTCAAGGCCGGCTGGCTCTTCGAGTCGCCGACGGCCCCGACGACCGCCCCGACCAATCCGGGCCGGCCGACCGGCTACCGACTCTGGGCGAGCCGGGGAGACTCGGGCGCGTCGGTCCTCCTGGAAGAGTCGAAGTTGCCGCTCACCGCCCCCGGCTGGAGCCCCGACGGCCGGGCCCTGGCGTTCGGCCGGGTGGTGGCCGAGCCTGACGGGACGGGCCGGTTCGAGGTGGTCGTCCTGGAAGGCCCGGACCGGCGTCGGGTCGTCGTGAGCCGTCCGCTGGCCGAGATCGGCGCCGAGGCGGCGCGACTGCCCGGGCAGGCGATCGCGTGGAGTCCCGACGGCCGGTATCTGGCCGTACCGCAGCTCGCCCCGATGGGCCTGGCGATCGTCCGGGTCGACAACGGCCGCCAGGTCAACGCGATCACAGACGCCTTCCTCCCCTCCTGGTCGCCCGACGGCTCGCGGCTCGCCTTCTACCGGAGGGGGACCGGCGACACGCTGAACTGCATCGACTCCCCCGCCGGCTCCCCCCGATTGCTGGCCGAGGTCGGCCAGGCCGGCCAGGCGGCGGCCTGGACCCGCGACGGCCTGGCGGTGGTCCTCGTCGCCCGGAAGTCGGTCCCCCGGGGGGCCGAGCCGCCCGGCGACCAGGCCGAACTGCTCCGAGTCCGGGTCGACAACGGCCTCGCCGAGACGATCTTCCCCCTCTCGGCCGACGCCGTTCTCGGGCGCGATCGGTCGGTCGAGGGCGTCTCGCTCGCCTTCGACAGCAAGGGGGACAACCTGTTCTGCTCGACCGTCGTCGAGGGGACGCCGCACGAGATCACCTGGTATCATCCGGGCGAGAAGGCGGTCTACAAGAAGTTCTCGATCATCGACTACACAATGCCGATGGGCTCGCTCTCGCTCTCGCCCGACGGGCAGACCCTGGCGGTCCGGGTCGGCTCGATCGACCGGATCTCGGCCCCGGCCCTCTGCGACCTCTACAGCAACGACCAGCGCTCCCGGCTGCTCGCGCCGGACGACACCTCGCGGATCGAGTGGATCGCTACCCTCGTCGCCGCGGCCCGAGGGACCCTGGCCGCGCTGCCCACGGCCTCGACCGACCCCAAGGTCCCGGCCACGGCGAGGCTCGACCGACCGACGCTCCTGCCGATCCTCGGCGAATTCGAGTGGAACTCGCAGGCGAGCTACCGGCTCCGGAAGATCGGCAGGATGGGCCGACCGCTCTGCGACCGGCCGGCCGAGGCCCCCCCCGCCGCTCCCGAGGTCGCCGCCCTCCTCGACGAGGCCCGGCTGTTCTTCGACTATCTCAAGGAAGACTACTCGGCCGCCCTGGCCTCGCTGGAGATCCTCGACGGTCGCGACGGGTCGCCCGACGTGAAGACCCGGCTCCTGGCGGTCCGGGCCCAGATCGCCATCGCCCAGGGCAAGGTGGAGCGGGCCCAGCACACCGCGACCTACCTCAAGGAGCTGGAGCCCCGGCCCGCCCGCAGGGTCGAGTGGACCTCCGAGGGCTACAAGGTGACGGACACCGAGCCCGTGGCCGGCCAGGGCTGGCCCGAATACCTGACCTGGCGGGCCTCCCAGGTCCACGCCCTGCTCCACGACGAGGGGCCCGAGAACCACATCAATCCCGACAACCCGCGACTGAACTTCGACGAGCCGGGCTTCCCCCGGGGTGATCCCTTCGTCCCCGATCGCCAGTTCTTCAACGAGCCTCGCCGGCCGCCGCCGGACCGACCCCTGCCCGGCGACATCCCCCGGCTCTGACGGGCGGACCGACGAATCCTAGGCCTCGCCGGCCAATTGCGGGTAGATCTCGTCTTCATAATGCTCGACCACCATCGTGAGCACGACGAAGTAATCCTTCTCTTCCGGCGTCAGGTTGTGGTAGCGATCGGCGAGCCCGTGGATGGCGGCAATTGCGCGGTCATGCTCCTCGCTCGAGCGGATCGGACGGAGCGGGAACGCCCTCACCAGGTCGAGATAGAGGTTGGTGGTTGTCTTCGGCGACGTACCGGGCGATTCGGTTTCAAGAGCCATGACTGCCTCCTTCACAGGTCCAGCTTGTCGTAATCCTTATGGGTATAAATGCCCCGGACGAGCAGCACTTGGTCGTGTCCGCAATCTGTTGCATGGTCCATCCCTTCTGCTTATTCTGGACAGGAGTCGCAACCTACTATCCGGATCTCGGGATACGTCGCCGGGGGTGGACCGTGGATGACCTCTCGCG
>JAJYDH010000465.1 GCA_021777685.1 Planctomycetota bacterium
ATCACCTTGGCCGGGGCCTGGGGGGCGGGGGCGACCTTGGTCGGGGCGACCGGGGCCGGCATCACCTTGCTCGGGGCCTGCGGCGCCGGGGTGACCTTCGAGGGGGCCTCGGGGGCCGGCATCCCCTTCACGGGCGCCTGCGCGGCGGGCATCTGCTTGGACTGGGCCTGGGCCTCGCCCACCACGCCGACGCAGAGCAGCGAAGCGGCAACCCAGCCGAACACCTTGCGGTCATTCATCGATGCGATCTCCCATGATTCGTCAAGCCCGGAACCTGTGAACCGACGTGACCGGGTCCACGCCAGCTATGACCGGGTCGCTCCATTATACGGTATCATCGATTGCGTGCTCTGGGAATTTTGCGAATTTTTCAGCGAATAAATCGACTTTTTGGGCTCGGATACCGAGAGCGTCCCGATTCAGCTCCGGAAATCCAGAAAATGCGGTGCCGAGGGAGGATATCCGGCCTGAAATCGAGGCTTTGCGTATTCCTTCATCGCCATTGAGACTGTTGATAATAGTCTGGGGTATCTTGGCGGATTTGAGATCCAAATTTGAAATCCCAGGTTGCCAATCGCCCGCACGATTCCATAGATCGTCTCAGGGACATCGATCAAAGTGCAGAGCCGGAAATCGCGAGGATCAGGCCGTCCGGGTCAGCGGACGGTTCAATTCCGTCCGCCATCCGGAAGGGTCGGGCCCCGACTCCGGGCCGGCCGCATAGACCTCCCAGAGGTCCGGAGCCGGGGTATGCCCCTCGGCGGCGATCCAGGCCATCAACTCGCCCCAGGCCGCCGGCAGACCCTCATAAGGACCGCGATAGACCGTCCGCGCCACGGTCGTCGAGGGCAGCCGCCCCGCCCTGACTCGGCCCGAAGGGGCGACCTCGGCCGAGACTGGCACGCCGATCTCGAAGTCGAAGACCTCCGGGTCCATCCGCAGATGATGGGCGAACCACGGCCCGGTCGGCGTGAGCCCCTGGGCGGCGACGGCCGCCCGGACCTCGGCCAGGCCCGGCCCCATGACGTGCCGGATCTCCGGCCGGGGGACCGTCAGGCGGATGACGGCGGTCAATTGCTCGTCCGTCCGGACGACCCGCGGGCTATCGAGCACGGGATTCTCCTGTCAGGTGGGCTGGTCTTCGATCGTCTCCATGCCGAGCGCGGTGCGGGGGCTCCGCCCTTTCCCGCACCTCCGGCCTCCGCGCTCGGCTCCGCTGCTTGATCGGCCGGACCGGACTCGGGCGACGCCGAAGCCCAGGTCGATGACCCGGTCCTCCGGCGTGCCGCCGCTGCGGTTCGCCGACCAGCAGTCGCGCGGGTAGCTGTCCCAACTCCCGCCGCGAATCACGCGGTCCAAGGCTTCCGAATCGCCAACCGGATCATCAAGGGAGGACTTCTGATAGTCGCGCATTTCGTCCGAGCACCATTCCCAGACGGTACCGTGCATGTCATGCAGACCGAACGCATTCGGCTTTTCCCTGCCGACCGGATGAGGCTTGCCCTCCGAACTTATGCAAAACCACGCACAAGTACTGCTTCCCTCCCTGTCGGTCGATGACCCGGTCAGCGGACTCGGGACCGGCTGGCATGACAGCCCGAACAGTCCGAGCCGATCTCGGACCTCGATGCGGGTCGCTCCTTGCGTGCTCGTCAGGCCGGCATGAGGCTGGCCAGCCTCTCGGGTTCCTCGCCGAGCCACTTCGGGTTGCTGGCGGTGGAGTCGAAGATCGAGGTTGTCTTGAATAGCTCGAATTCTCCCCGAGACCCCGCGCCGGACGTCTTGGCCATCAGGGCATCAAGCTCGGCCTCGCCCATCGGGCGGAACGTCCGCGCCGCCTGGAACGCCTGGTCGAGGATCTCCATGCTGTCGATGCCGGTGATGACCACCGAGGTCGGCAGGTTCAGCGCGTAGTGCAGGCACTCGATCGCCGTGACCGTCCCGGACTTCAGGATGATCCCGTTGCCCAGACTCTTCATCCCGAGCACGCCGACGCCTTGCTTGACGAGTTCCGGGACCACCAGCCGGGCGAAACTGCGATAGTGGGCGTCCATGATGTTGAGCGGCATCTGGACCGCATCGAACTTGAAGCCGTGCTGCCCGGCCACTTCGAGCATGTGCAGGTGGATTTGCGGGTCCTTGTGGCCGGTGAAGCCGATGTAGCGGAGCTTGCCGGCCTGTTTTGCCTCGACGAAGGCCGCCTGGGCCCCCTCCTCGTCGAAGATCCGGTGCGGGTCGTCGAAGCGGATGACCTCGTGATGCTGGACCAGGTCGATGCGGTCGGTCTTCAGGCGCTTCAGCGACTCGTCGAGCTGCTTGGCCGCCTCTTTCCTGGAACGGCCGTCGATCTTGGTCATCAGGAAGACCTTGTCCCGATGGCCGTCCTGGAGGGCCTTGCCCATCCGGACCTCGCTCTCGCCATCGTTGTAATCCCAGGAGTTGTCCAGGAAGTTGATGCCCCGGTCGATCGCGGCGTGGACGATGTTCGTCGCCAGCTTCTTGTCGACGTGCTTCAGGCCCAGGTGCCAGCCGCCGAGCCCGATGGCGGACACTCGCTCTCCCGTCCTGCCAAGGGTCCGATAGGGCATTTCGGCGTCGTTCATCGCGGCGGTCTCCCTGGAGGGTGCCCGGCCCGTCGCTCGTCGGCTCCGGGGGCGGCCCTTATCGCGTATCTCGTGTCCCGGTCGAGATCACCCAGGCAATTCCCGCGCCCGGCGACCGGGGTGGATGGCGGGCTCGGCCCGAGGAGGGAGAGACAACGATCCGACCGGGGCTCGGCGCGGAGGACGTCGGAATGGCCTCGGGGGCGCCGTCCGCCTTCCATGACGCGACGTGAGGGATGTCGGGAGGCCGGCGTCGAATCCGGCCCCCCCTTCGATCGCGGCTCAGGCGTTCTGCACGGCGGGGTCGAAGCCGTGCTGCTTCTGGTGGACCGGGCCGTCGAACATCTTGGACGACTTGAACAGCTCGAACCGCCCGTCGCCGGCCACCTTGAGATACCTGGTCTCCAGGGCATGCCGCTCGCTCTCGGACATCGGCGAGTAGTCGCGGACGATCTTGAGGTTCTGGTCGAGGACCTTCTCGGAGTCGATGCCCGAGACGAGGGTCGAGATCGGCAGCGAGAAGACATAGCCCAGCGCCTGCTCGATCGGGACGCCGGCCTTGGTCACGATCGCGCCGCTGCCCCCCAGGCTCTTCATGCCGATGCAGCCGATGTTGCGCCTGATCAGCTCGGGCAGGACCAGCTTCTGGAAGCTCCGGTAGTTGGCGTCGAGGACGTTGAGGGGCATCTGGACGCTGGCCCACTCGAAGGGCTTGCCGAGCATCTTGAGGTGGATCGAGGGGTCCTTGTGGCCGGTGAAGCCCAGGTAGCGGACCTTGCCCGACTCGAGCGCCTTGAGGGCCGCGTGGATGGCGCCGTCCTCGGCGAAGATCCAGTCGGGGTCGTTGTCGTAGCACATCTCGTGGAATTGCCAGAGGTCGAGGTGGTCGGTCCTGAGCCTCCGCAAGCTGTCCTCCAGCCCGGCCTGGGCGTCCTTGGCGGTCCGGCCGCAGCACTTGGTCATGAGGAAGACCTTGTCGCGGAGCTTGCCCTCGGCCAGGGCCTTGCCCATCCGCTCCTCGGCCAGGCCGTCGTGGTAGTCCCAGGCGTTGTCGAGGAAGGTGATCCCCTCGTGGACGGCCCGCTGGATCAGGTGGAGCGACTGCTTCTCGTCGAGGGCGGCGGGGTTGGCGACGCTCCAGCCGCCGAGGCCGATGAGGCTGACCATCTCGCCGGTCTTGCCCAGGGGGCGGAGCGGGATGCCGCCCTCGTTCTTCTTGTCGTCGACATAGGCCGCGCCGGCGATCCCGACGGCGGCGATCCCGGCGGCTCCGGCCTGGAGGAACTCGCGACGGCTGGGATTTTGAGGGGTGCTCATGGCGTTTCCTGGGCTCCTGGGACCGTGATCGGGCGGTCGTCCGCCCCGAATGGTAAGGCGGACCGCGAACCGGATCAATCCTTGCAATCGTCGCGCCGGGAAACCCGCCCCTCCGCCCGGGCAATGGCCTGCCCAAAGGCAACCGGATTCGCCCCGCCCGGATCGATCGGACGCTTGGGCACGCGATTCGCGTCTCGGTGTCTCCGATGAAAGGCGCCGACGGCGCCGGATGGCCGTGCCGTCCGGGTTGGACGGCTCGTTCGAAAGTCGATTGAAGGGAGAGACGACCGATGGCGGGGACCACACCCTCGTTGAAGGCGACCGACTTGCTGGCGGTGAAGAGTCGCGTGAGCTGGGGGGCGATCGGCGCGGGCGCGATGGTGTCCCTGGCGGTCTACTTCCTCCTGACGCTCCTGGGGCTGGCGATCGGCCTGGAAATGGCCTCGCGCCGGCCGGTGGACGGGCTCGGGATGGGCGCGGCGATCTACTCGGTCTTCACGCTCCTCCTGGCGATGTTCCTGGGCGGGTGGGCGACCAGCCGCCTGGCCGTGGGCGAGACCAAGCTCGAGGCCGTGCTCTACGGCGTGATCCTCTGGGGCGTCCTGTTCCTGGGGATGTTCTGGCTGATCGGCGCGGGGGTCCGCGTCGGGTTCGGGGCGCTGGTCTCGGGCGCGGTGGTGATCAACACCGACGACCCGGCCGACGCGGCCTCGCCGGACGCGCTGAACAAGCTGGTCGACCGCTACAACTCGGAGGTCGGCGGCGAGAAGTTCATCTCCGACCTGACCAAGGCGGGCGTCGACGAGGCGCAGGCCCGGAAGATCCAGGCCAACCTGAAAGAGAAGTTCGACACCATCCACAACGACCCCGGCAGCCTCATCAAGGACCCGGAGGTCCGCCAGGCCGGCCTGGTCTACTCGAAGCAGGCCGCGTGGTACTCGCTGGCCGGCGTGGCGATCTCGATGGTCGCGGTGATCCTCGGCTCGCTGATCGGCTCGGGCGACCTCCCCGTGCCGGTGCCGGTCCTCGGCGTCCGCCGCCAGCCGGTCGACCCGCGGATGTAACCCGCTTCATGGCCGATGGCCGATGATCGATGGCCGATGATCGACGG
>JAJYDH010000466.1 GCA_021777685.1 Planctomycetota bacterium
ATTGGTGGGGCTCGCCCGAGGCTCGACCCACCCTACAAATCGCTTTTCACCGAGGTGATCATGTCGACGCGAATCCAATGGCTGGGCCATGCCTGCCTCCTGATCGAGAGCGACGGCAGGCGCGTGCTGATCGACCCGTTCCTGACCGGCAACCCGATGGCGGCGGCCAGGCCCGAGGATGTCGAGGCCGACGTGATCCTGGTCTCGCACGGCCACGAGGACCACCTCGGCGACACCCTGGCCATCGCCAGACGGACCGGCGCGACGGTCGTGGCCAACTACGAGCTGGGCTCCTGGCTGAAGGGGCAAGGGCTGACCAAGGTCCACGGGATGCAGCACGGCGGCGGCTGCCAGGTCGACGAGTCGGTCCACGTCAAGCTGACCGTCGCCTTCCACGGCTCGACCCTGCCCGGGGGCGGCTACGGCGGCAATCCCTGCGGGTTCCTCGTCACCTTCAAGGACGGCACCCGGATCTACGACGCGGCCGACACCGGCCTCTTCGGCGACATGAAGCTGATCGGCGAGGAGGGGCTCGACCTGGCGATCCTGCCCATCGGCGATTACTTCACGATGGGCCCCGCCGACTCGATCCGCGCCGTCAAGCTGCTCCAGCCCCGGGCCGTCCTGCCGATCCACTACAACACCTTCCCGCCCATCAAGCAGGACGTCCACGCCTGGGCCGAGAGGGTGAGGGAAGAGACCGCGGCCACGCCGCTGGTCCCCGAGCCGGGCGGGTGGTCGGACGTCGGCTGAGCGAGGTCAAGGGCCTGGCCGGGCGATCCGGTGGGTCTTGCCGGTGATGGTGTCCGAGAAGACGAGCTCGCTGCCCGGTTGGAGCTTCTGGGGGAAGATCACCAGGGTCTTGCAGAGCGGCATCTTGGCCGAAATCGCGAGAAACCCTTCGATCCCCCCCGTTGCGAACAACGCGGACCCCAGTCGCTGGGTCGGGGCGTCCCCGAGAGGATGTGCGACCTGCCAATTCCCGGTCAATTCTTGCGCCGATGTCGCGAGCATCTTATGATGCCGAGGATCGGTCAAATCGACGATGAATTTCAGGCTCACATCCACATCGGCGACCATCATCTTGCTTCGGATGGGGTCGGCGATCGGGCGATCGGGAGGGCCGTAGATCGCCTGGACCTCGAAGAGCGCAACAGCCGGGTTTTCGGCGAGATAGATGATCTCGAACGGGACCTTGGCGGCATCACCCGGATTGTAGCGAGAGCGAGTTCCCGAGGTATGTGCCGTGCCGAGGGCCTTCTTCCAGTGATTCGCCGGGACAGCCCGATACCACTTCGAGCGGACGGTTTGACGAGGAAGACGTTGACAAGACTGAATTCTCACGAGAACAAGCCGTACTTTGCCATCTCGATCCGGTTCCTCAGCCTCGCCTCTTCGGGCGTGCCCAGCAACTCGATCGGCGCCCGCCCTTCGAACTCGACGTTGGGCGTGTGGAACCAGCCTTCGGGATCGTCGACGAAGTCGCCAACATCGCTGACCAAATTCGGGTCGATAGCCGGCCGGGATTGAACCGTCGATCTTTCGACCTGAGCTCTTGTCAATTCCTCCCGGATGAGCTGACGAATCTTGGCGACGACGCGCGGATTTAGCGACACCGAAGATGGTCTGGAACTCGACTGTTTCCCCTTCCCGGCCTTCTTCGGCCTCGAAGCGGTGTCGCCTTTCGGAGACGCCTCTTTAATCTTCTTCATCGCCCCGGCCCTCCGCCCTCGATTCGCCCCGGCCGTCTGACCCTTCCAGGTTACTCGAATCCCTGGAAGATGTCGAACCGAGGAGCGGAGGCCGCGGGGTTATTCAAAGGTCTTTGCTCGAACGGCGGCCCCCCCCACCTCAACCCTCCCCCGCAAGGGGCTGACCGACCGACACTTTTTCCATCGCCAACCGATCAGCAGGCATCCTAGCTTTCTCCCCTCTCCCCCCGGGAGAAGGGCCGGGGGAGAGGGGCGCCGCATGACCAGCGGGCCGGAAAACAGGGCTCGATCGACGGCCGCTCGACCGGCGACGACCCTCACCCTGGCCCTCTCCCAGTGGGAGAGGGGGTCAGAATCCGCTCCGGACGAGAATCGAAAAAGTGTCGGCCGGTCAGCCCCTTGCGGGGTAGGGTTGGGGGGGGGCGGAGGTTTGCCCCGCGACCTTGGAACAACCCTGGCGGAGGCCGGCATTCGGCCGTTCACTTCTTCGCCGATTCGTCCTTCTCCAGCGCCTCAAGGGCCTTGCGGGCGTCCTCGGCGCGGAGGGAGAAGGCGGGGTTCCGGGCGAGGGCCCTGGCGAGGTGATCGCGGGCCTTCGCCTTGTCTCCGAGGCGGAGCTGGATCAGGCCGGCGTGGTAGTCGAGGTTGGCGTCTCGGAGGCCGGGTTTGAAGGCTTCGTCCATCGCCTTCGAGGCCTCCTCGGGCCTGTTGTTCTTGAGGAGGGCCCAGGCCAGGGCGTCATAGCCGTAGATGTCCTTGCGGTCGACCAGGTCGCGCTCGGCCAGTTCGAGGGCCCTGGGCAGGTCGCGGTCGTGGTCGGAATAGAACAGGGAGAGGACGCGGAGGTACTCGTTCTTCCCGTCGGCGATGGCGACGACCCGGTCGAAGAGGGGCCGGGCCTCGGCGTCTCGGCCGAGGCGGACGTAGAGGTCGCCGAGCGCGGCGAGCATGTGGGGGTCGGGGCCGATGGCGACGGCCTTCTGATAGAGATCGACCGCCTCGTCGAGCTTGCCCTGGCCGGCGCGGAGGCGGCCCAGCGCGGCGGTGGCGTCGTGGTAGGGGTCGGTCTTCGGCGGGACCGATCGGTAGTGCGACTCGGCCTCGTCGACCCGGCCGGCGACGAACGCGATGTCGCCCAGCCGGGCCCGGTACCAGGCCGCGGCCCTGTCGCCGCCGGCCTTGCGGGCCTTCGCCTCGGCCTCGCCCATCAGCCGGAGCGCCTCGTCGGGGTCGCCCTTCATCTCGGCCAGGCTGGCGAGCCGGGCGAGGATCTGGGGGGCGTCGCCCTTCTTGCGGAGGTCCCGGTAGGTCTGCTCCGCCTCGGCGTATCGGCCCATCTCCAGGAGGGCGTCGCCCAGGGTCGCCATGGCGTCGACGTTGGCCGGGTCCCTCGCCAGGACGCCACGGGCCAGCTCCAGCCCCTCGGCGAACTTGTGCCGGCTGCACAGCACCGCGGCGAGCGAGGCCCGGGCCTTGTCGTAATCCGGGTTGATCTCCAGGGAGCGGCGGAGCGCGGCCTCGGCCCGGCCGTAGCAGGCGAGGTCGCCGGTCTCCTCGGCCCTCTTCTCGTGGAACTCGCCGAGGATCCGGCAACTGATGTAGTCGCGTGGATTCCGCGCGACCCTCGCCTCGAACAGCCGGATCGACTCGTCGGTGTTGTAGACGTAGGCCCTGGGGCCGCCGTCGGCGGGCGGCGGCAGGTCGGGCCGGGGGATCTGACCGGGCGGGATCGGCGCATCCGGGAGCGAAGGAGCCGGCGCCGACGCCGGCTCCTGGGGGGGCATCGCCCGCGATGGGGCGATGCCCGGCGCCAGGACGATCAGCCAGCAGGCCGCGAGCGGCCCGGCCAGGGCCGTGGCCGTGGCGTGTCGATCACGAGTCATCGATCGGTCTCCGACGGACGGGGGGCTGAACGGGACGTGATCGACGGGCCGCGCGGCCCCGTCGGGTCAGGGCAGGGGCGCCCGGGGCTGGGGGGCCCCCAGATAGGGGAAGCTATTGGTGAACACCGAGTCGTTGTCGACGCGGTCCGACCTCAGGGCCCCGGCGGTCAGGAGCTTGAACTCGGTGTCGATCACGTCGTCGGTCAGCGTCCGACCGTTGGGGAAGGCCGCCGGCTTGGAGACGTCGATGGTCAGGACGTCCGGCAAAAGGATCTCGGTCAGGCCCAGCGCGTAGGAGACGCTGACGCCGTAGAGCTCGGTGATGTCCTGGATCATCGCCGGGGTGAACAGGACCGAGTCGGTGAACGGCGTCCCCTCGTTGAAGACGTCCTTGTACGGCGTCGGGATCGCGGCGGTGTTGACCGCCGGCCGGCCCTCCCGGTCGATCTGCTCGCTATTGGCGACGGTCCGGGCCCAGTAGCCGAACTTGGTGTTCTTCGGGCCCGACTGGAGCGACACCGTCGGCACCTCGAGAACGATCGCCGTCACGTTGAAGTTGCCGAAGAAGTTGTTCGGGATGTTCGGCGGGAAGAACGGCGCGACCCTCTGGGACAGCGTCGCCCCGGACTGGGCCAGCGCGACGAACTTGTTGAAGGCCAGGCTGTCGAAGAAGAACGGGTCGTCGAACAGCCCCGCCATCACCGTCCCGCCCCCCTTGACCGCCATCTTCGTGCCCGTCGGCCCGAACGCGACCACTTGCGTCGTGATCGCGGACGGGGGGGCCACCCCGAATTGCGACACGATCGCCTCGCCGTTGGCGGCGGTCTGCTTGAGCATCTGGAAGTTCTGACGGCCGAACTCGTCCGGCTCCGAGAACGAGAACTGGAAGATGATGTTGTCGGCGATCGCCGACGTGTTCTGGACGTGGATCTCGTACGACGCCAGCGCGTGGAACGTCGCCGGCGAGGAGACCCCCGCCGAGGGGCTGAAGGTCACGATGATGACCGTGTTCTCCTTGTTGGACGGCGAGGGGAAGAGATACGTGTCGTTGATGTCGACGTTCCCCTCGAACGCGATGTTCGCCATCAGCCTCGGCGAGTCTCGATGGTCCGCGGCCTCGGAGACCCCCGAGGAGAGCAGAAGCGACGTCGCAATCAAAGTCCCGACCCAAACCCCGAGCGAGGTCTTCCATGCAAGCATTTTCAGGACTCCCGATCACAAAGGATGTGAAGATCAAAGGGGAAACTCGGCCCATGATAAGCAGGGCAAGAAATAGAATCCAGGAGCCATGAGGATTTTTTCTCGAATCTCGCGATTCGGTAGTCCTGCACGATCTTGGCACGGTTTGCCGGGCGTTTTATGCTGAATGAGATTGCCTTGAGTCAAATCTCGGCCCCTCTTCATCCAGGGCTCGGAGCCCGGCCATGGCACGCA
>JAJYDH010000467.1 GCA_021777685.1 Planctomycetota bacterium
ACTTGATGGCCATAATGACCTCGATTTTTCCGGGCCGGCGAAACCTCACAAGAGGCTTCGCCGGCCCGCGGAGGAGCTGATTTCCGCGTCTATAGCGGATCACACTCGATATGACGCCCGGAAAAAGGGGACTGGCACCCGGCCCGAAGAGGCTTTCTCCGGTTCTCGAGCCGGTCCGGGGCCGGGAGCCAGTCCCCTTTTTCTCGCCTGTATACAATCCGAACATTACCCGCTGTAAAAGAGCTGAGGGCTCATGCCGACTCTTCAGAACTTCAAACCTTCCAGATGTTCCTTAAACAGGGCATCAGCGATGGGAATGTGGGTCTTGTACCACCGCCTATTGCCCGCCTTGTTGCCACCGACCAGGATGATAGCCGATCGGGTCGGATCGAAGGCGAATAGGACCCTCCAAGGATTGCCTGCCACTTGGACCCGCAATTCTTTCATGTTCGCGTAGTCGGACCCCTTCACCGTATCGACATAGGGACGGCCGAGGTTCGGTCCCCGCTCCACCACCAAGAACAGGTGGCCTCGAATCTCCGCCCTGACGTCTGCCTCCAACCCGTCCAGCCAAACGCCGAACCTTTCGGTCAATACCACGTTCCATGCCATGTTTCGGTTCCTCGCTTTTATTAGCTCTCGCCCGCATCGCACTCGATCTCTTACGGAGTCAAATCTTCCACTCTACAACCCCATCATATTCCCCAAGAGGAATTACGTCAAGGTCGGATCTCGATTATACCGGGCAATACTACTTCGACAGGGCCGGCGAACTGACATACCTTCCGGCATCCGACGTCACCCCCGAATAATTTCGTTGACTCCCGACCCGGGTGGCGATATTTGTCGTCGACCGGCTCCATTCGTACGCGGTCGGATCGGGGGCGGTCGAGGAGGGGGGGGGCACCCATGCGGATGGTCGGATTCGGCCGGCTCGCGGTCGGCCTGGCGCTGGGATCGGGGTTCTTCGCGCTCGCCCAGGACGGGCCGACCCGGCCCGAGCCGGGCGTGAGCCGCTGGCGGGACGCCGCCTCGGCCTATCGGATCACCCTGGACTCGGGCCGGCTGACATCACCTCAAGGACCCCTCGAAGCCCTACATGGTCCGGAGCCGGCCCTCCGAGCCCTGACCCTCGACCGACCCCGGAGCGAGCCGATGTCCCGATCCCGACACCCCCGACGACGGTGGACCCTGGCGGTCCTCCTGCTCACCCTGGCCGGCGGGCGACCGGCAGCCGCCCAGGACGAGAAGGCCGCCGAGGGGCCATCGAGCTGGCTCCCGATCCTGAAACAGCAGGCGGCCGAGTACGAGATCGTCCCCCGAGGGGGCTCGAAGAAGGTCCTCAAACCCCTGCCCGAGCCGATCCTCCGCTGGACGCAGCCGGTCCGGGGGGGCGACGACGGCGCAGTCTTCCTCTGGGTGCTCGACGGCCGGCCCGAGGTCGTCGGCACGATCTTCACCTGGCGAGGGGGCGGGCCGAGGGTGATGCAGCACGAGGTCCACTCGCTGGCCCCGACCGGGCTCGACGCCACCTGGCGAGGCAAGCCGATGTGGCACCCCGACCGGCCCGGTCTCGCCTTCAAGCCCGTGCCCGAGGCCCCCGCGCCGGCGACCTCGGCCCCCGCCCGGCTCCGCCAGATGCAGGCGGTCGCCCGCGAGTTCTCGGCGTCGAGCGTCCACGAGAAGACCGGCCGGAACGAGCTTCGCCTGATGCCCAGGGCCCTCTACCGCTACAAGCCGACCGACCCCGGCCTGATCGACGGCACCCTGTTCTGCTTCGCCCACGGGACCGACCCCGAGCTGTTCCTGCTGGTCGAGGCCCGCCGCGACGGGAACATGGCCGAGTATCGACATGCGTTCGCCCGCTTCTCCGACCTCGAACTCCACGCCCGGCACAAGGGCCACGACGTGTGGGACGCCCCCCGGGGGTCGATGAACGACCGCTCCCTGATCCACGCCTATTACGTCGTCGAGGAGCTGGACGCCGAGACGCCCGAGGATTACCGGAGGGTCAGCAAGGGGCGTTAGGCCGCCAGGGCGTCGAAGGTCGCCTCGCGGGCGGCGGCGAGGACGGTCCGGGCGTCCGGGCGGTCGTTGCTCTCAGCGTAGGCGATCAGGAGGGCGAGGTCGGCCAGGCGGTTGAGCCGGCGGGGGAGGCCGTCGGCCAGGCGGTGCAGCTCGGCGAGGGCAGGGGGGTCGAACAGCTGCGCCGAGGCCCCCGCGGCTTCGACGCGGCCCAGGACGTAGGCCGCCGACTCGGGCGCGGTCAGGGGGCCGAGCAGGCAGCGGGCGGTCAGGCGGTCGGTCAGGGCGGGGGGGACTCGGAGCAGGATCTCGGGGCCGCCGACCAGCAAGAGCGACAGGTCGGGCGGGCCGCTCGTGGCGAAGTTGAGCAGGAGCCGGAGCGTCTCGAAGGTCGCCGGGTCGTCGATCAGGTGCCCTTCGTCGACGATCAGGAGCGGTCGCTCGCCCCGGCCGGCGGAGGCCGACAGGGCGGACCGTAGGCGCCTGATCGAGCCGCCGAGGCCGTCCCTCGCCGGCTTCGGGGCGTCCAGCTCGTCGGCCAGGTAGTCGATCAGGTCGGCGGCGGGCATGGCGGGGAAGGTCAGGTGGGCCGACCGGCCGCCGATCTCGCCCGCCAGGGCCCGGGCCAGAAGGGTCTTGCCCGTCCCCGGCGGCCCGAACAGGAGCGCCGGCCCCTGGCCGTGCTCCAACCCATACCGGAGCCGGCGGAGGGTCGCCTCGCGGCTGGGCAGCGGGACGAAGTCGTCCGGCCGGGCCGGCTCGCCGAAGGGGCGCGGGCGGAGGCCGAAGTGCTCCTCGTACAACGGCGAGCCTCCTGCTCGGTGACCGTGATCTCGGATCTGAAATCTCG
Source organism: Planctomycetota bacterium (assembly GCA_021777685.1). Lineage (GTDB taxonomy): Bacteria > Planctomycetota > Planctomycetia > Isosphaerales > Isosphaeraceae > Tundrisphaera. The sequence continues at coordinate 2,876 of JAJYDH010000467.1, forward strand.
GATCTGAAATCTAAGATCTGAATAGGAGTTACGCAGTTGACAATTGGTCCAGGCCGGCAGGCTTCGGATTGGTCAATTCTGGTAGGGTGGGTACCGCCCACCACGATCGAGGCAGCATGGTGGGCGGTGCCCACCCTACCTGAATTGTCCGTCTGTCCGATTAGGGATAGCTCTGGACCGTCAACCGCGTAACTCCTAGCTGAAATCTCGGATCTGAAATCTCAGATCTGAAATCTCGGATTAATAGAATCTTGAGATCCGAGATTTCCTAGACGAACGTCTCGGCCACGCCGAGCAGGGGGATGCCGCCGGCTTCGAGGGCCTCGCGGGCGCGGAGGACGGCGCGGGGGCCGGTCAGGGCCCGGTTGTGGACGAGGACTGCGGCGTCGATCGACCGGGGCAGGCTCGGGGCGCTCAGGCCGGCGAAGAGCGGACCTCCGTCGACCAGGATCAGGTCGTAATCGCGCCTGAGGCGGGCGAAGGTGGTCGTCCAGGCCGGGCCTCCGAGGAAGTCGCGAGGACGTGCCACGGGACCTCGGAGGGGGAGCACGGCGAGGTGGTCGTCGGGGGCGTCGACGACGGCCCCGGCGGTCGAGGCGCCGGCCTCGATCACGTCGTCGAGCCCGACCCGGGGCCGGAGCCCCAGGAGCCTGGCGAGCATCGGCCCGGAGAGGTCGGCGTCGACGAGCAGGGTCCGGCCGGGCCTCCGGGCGAGCGCCCGGGCCAGGGTCAGGACCAGGGTCGTCCGCCCCTCGGACCGGTGGCAGCTCGTGAACAGCAGGACCTTCAGGTCCTGGCGATCCCGAGCGGCGACCAGGGCGTCGGCGAGCCGCTCGAACCGGTCGCCGTGCTCCCGCTCCAGGGCCCGGACCGTCTGCGGCCAGTCCAGGGACGCCGAGGCCCCGGCGGGGCTCGCCGGGGCCTCGACGGCGAAGTGCGGGGGAGGGGGCAGGCCGGACGACTCGGCCGGCCCTCGGCGGGCGTAGGCTCGGGCCAGGGCCTGATCAATGTCCGCCATCGCTCGACTCCTCGGGCGCGTCGGCGGGGAGCAGGTAGCCCGGCAGGAAGACCGGGGCGTCCAGCTCTCGCCGGATGGTGACGACCGGCTCCAGCGGGGCCAGCGAGATGACGCCCGGCTTCCGGGTCGCGGGCTCGGGCTCGTCCGGGGCCTTGGGACGCTCGACGGTGAGGCTCGCTGCCCGCGCGGGCGGGAGCCTGTCGCCGCCGAAGGTGAACAGGGTGAAGGCGATCGGCAGGAGGGCCAGCAGGGCGAACCCCGCGACGCGGACCTCCCGGCGGAGGCGTCGACGACGCGCGGGGCGTCGGAAGGCCCGGGGCGACGGGCCGAGTTTCGGGATCTGGATCAGGACCGGCAGGGCCGCCGTGGTCCGGCGGCGGGCCGGCGTCGGCAGGATCGAGGTTTCGCAGCAGGTCTGGGTCATGGCTTGGGCCCCCTCGTTCGCCGGCTTCGGCGCGACGGGTTGGCGGACAATCATTCGGATTCGGCTTGGGGGAGCGATCCGGGCAGGACCGCTCTGGCAGGATGAACCACCCAGGTTTACTAATCGACCAGGTCGCCCGAGAAACTTGAACGACCGTGACGGAAATTCCGAAACCGGAGACCCGGACGGTCGGGCAATGCGAAGCGGCCCATCCGGGGCCTTCGCGGCGGGCCGGACGACGCGGCCGACCCGGGCCCGCCGAGGGTTCGGCGAGGGCCCGGGTCGGCTCGGGTCATCCGGTGCGGCCGGAGGGCGAGCTTCAGCGCCCGCCGAAGAGGCGGAAGAGGCCACGTCGGGGCGAGGCGCCCGAGGCGTCGCCGGGGCGGGGGTTGCCGGCGAAGAGCGGGGCCCGGCCGGCCTCGTAGGAGCCGACGGGCCGCCAGGTCGGCGGCGTGGCGCGGGCGAGCCGGCTGGAGCCGCCGCCGTTGGCCATGTCGATCGACCGGACGTTGGCCTCGGTGATGTACGGGTTGTGGCCGGCCCAGCGGGTCGAGACCACCTCCAGGATGTTCAGCGGGCAGTACTGGGCCTCGCCACCGACGGAGATCCAGTCGGAGGTCTGGGGGTTGGTCAGGTCGACCTTGCCGTCGAGGCCGTAGACGATGACGTATTCGTACTTGTTGACCCGGGGCTTGGGGTCTTCATTGTTG
>JAJYDH010000468.1 GCA_021777685.1 Planctomycetota bacterium
GCCGAGGGGGCGTCCGGCCGCTTCGGAGGGTCCTGCGCCCCGGCCCACGAGGCGCCCACGATCCCCGAGGCGACGATCAGGACGATGGCGGGCGGACCCTTCATGCGCGGCTCGGCATCGGGTGGAGGAGCGGGGTCGGGTCGCCGGAGCCTCGGCCGGCCCGGCGATCTCCCCGAGTCTATCCGACCCGAATCATCCCCGCGAGGGGTCCGGCCCGCCGCGGACCTCGGCCGCCGCCTCGACCTCCCTCTCAATCCCGCCGGAGGCTCGGAGGAACGCGATCAGCTCGTCGCCGAGCTTCCCCGAGCTATCGATCCGGGGGACCTTGTGCTGGCCGCCGAGCTTGCCCCGGGACCGCATCCAGTCGTCGAACCCCCCGGCCTTGACGACCACCAGCGCGGGCGGCGGCATCCCGCCCCCCTCGGCCCGGAACCAGGCGTAATGCTCGTTCTCCTCGACGAGGTCGGCGTCGAGCGCGTCCCGGAAGGCCCCGAGGTCGTCGGGGGCCCGGAGGAACTCGACGGCGTAGCGATGGTGGCCGGGCGACCCGCCGAAGACCGGGCCGACGTGCCAGTCGCGGACCGACGCCCCCGCCTTCGAGGATGCCCGCGCGATCGCGGCCTCGATCTCCTCGCTGATGAGGTGCTCCCCGAACGGCGAGAGCGTGTACTTCGTCCGGCCGGTGAACGTCAAAAGCGGCGGGACCAGCCGCTCGAACCGGACCGTGTCGCCGATCACGTGCGACCAGAGCCCCGCGCAGGTGGAGACGACGATCGCGTAGTTCACCCCAAGCTCGGCGTTCCCCAGCCAGTGCCGGGTCGGCCGCTTCGAGCCCAGCTCGTCCACCGGGACGAATTCATAAAAGATCCCGTGGTCGAAGACCAGCCGGAGGAGGCCCGTCTCCCGGTCGCCGAAGGCGATGAACCCCTCCGAGCAGGGATACGACTCCTGGAGCCGGACCGAGTCGTCGCCGACCAGCGCGACCGTCGACTCCCTGTAAGGGTCGAACTTGACCCCGCCGTGGACGACGACCTCCAGGTCCGGCCAGACCTCGGCGACGGTCGACCGGCCGGTCAGGTCGAGGAGCCTCCGGAAGAGGCCGAGGAGCACGCTGGTCACGCCGCTGACCAGGGTGATCGGCTCGGAAAGGCTTTGCTCGGCCATCGCGGTGAGCTTGCGGTCCCAGACCGGGTCGAGGGCGAGGTCGAGCGGCGGGAAGCTGTAAGGGCGGAGGAGTGGCGTGACGGTCTGCGCGGTGATCGCGCTGAGGTCCCCCTGGCCGACGCCCGGGGCGGGGTGCTCCAGGTCGGTCGAGCCGCCGAGCATGAACAGCTTGCCCCGGAAGAGGCCGGAGTCGGGCCGGTTCGCCAGGTGGTAGGCGACCATCGTCTGCGCCGCCCGCCGGTTCGAGGCGATCATCGGCCGGGTGACGGGGATGTACTTGGACGCCCCGGCGGTGGTCCCGCTGGTCGTCGCCAGGAACGGCACGCGGCCGGGCCAGGTGAGGTCATCGAGCCGGGGATACCGGTCCTTGAGGTAGTCGGCCCAGAGGTCCTCGTAGGTCCGGAGCGGGACGGCGGCCTGGAACTCGGCCACCGAGCCCAGGGAGTCGAACCGGTGGTCGCGGCCGAATCGGGTCCGGGCGGCCTCGCGGAGGAGGTCGCGGAGGGTCCGCTCCTGGAGGCCGACCGGGTCGGCATGCTCCAGCTCGCGGACCCTCCGTCGGGACCAGCCGACGAAGCCCGCGTTGACCATCGCCCGGATCGGGCCGGAGTCGGCGAGGGAGATCAGCGGGGCGAGATATTCCATGAAAAGACGGGCCTCCGCGAACCTGCGACGGACGTCGGATCGGCCGTGCGACCGCGATTTCCATCAAGGTCTTCGGCCGGATCGCTCGATAATCCCGATGTTAACAGTGCTCCTGTAGAATTTTCGCCTCGCGAACCGTACAGGAATGAAGAAATCGCGAGATGACGCGTCACAACCGGATGGTCGGCGTGTATCAATAGGGATATGCGCCGGACAAATGTCGGTCTCCCGCGACAATCCGACAAGAAGGATGGCCTGAGATGTCTCCCTGGAAGGCCGGCCTGGCCGCACTGATCGCGCTGGCGGGACTGTCGGGCTCGGCCCGGGCCCAGAACTTCGCCGCGTATTCCGCGGGCGCGTACTCCAACGGTTACTCGGGGGGCTACGGCAATTACGCCGTCTCGGGCCCAAACCCTTATTATGGCGGCACGGGTGTCTATGGGGTGGGCCCGAGGGGATACGCCAGGAATTACGGCCGGACCTCGCCGAACCTGAACGCCCCGCTGACCTCCAACAACCTGGGCGGCCTGATGGGCACCATCCGCCAGCAGACCGGCCGGTCGGGCGGCTATCGGCGAGGGCCGAACGCCGGGATGGGGCGGGGGCGTTGAGCTTGAACCGATTCCGGGCCCATTACCGCGACGGGGCGGACCGACCCTTGATCCTCGCCCATCGGGGGGATTCGTTCCACGCGCCCGAGAACACCCTGGAGGCGGCCGGGCTCGGCCACCTGGCGGGCGCGGACGGATGGGAGCTGGACGTCCGCCTGACCCGCGACGGGGTCCCGGTCGTCCTGCACGACGAGTCGCTGATCCGGACCACCGACGTCGCCCGGCGCTTCCAGGGCGACCCTCGGGGCGATCGGGGCTTCCTCGTCGGCGATTTCACGCTCGAAGAGGTCCGCTCGCTCGACGCCGGCTCCTGGTTCGTCGAACCCTTCGGCGGCCCCAGGTCGGCGGCCGATTTCGGGACCCTCGGCCGCTTGCCAGGGGCGCGGCGGGATCTCTACGCCTCAGGCGCGGTCCGGGTGCCAACCCTGGTCGAGGCGCTCGACTGGTCGAGGACGCTCGACTGGCTGGTGAACGTCGAGATCAAGCCGACTCCGGGCGACCCCTCGGCCCAGGTCGTCGCCGTCCTGAACGCGATCGGGTCGACCGACATGGTCGACCATGCGACGGTCTCCTCGTTCGACCTCGCGGTGGTCGCCGAGGTCGCATCCCGCCAGCCTGGGCTGGCGACGGGCGCGCTGGTGTCCGGGCCGGTTGACCCCGATCGGGTCGTCGGGTTCCTGGCGACGCTCGGCGCCGACGCCCTCCACGCGCCCCCGTTCGGCCTGCCGCCGATGTCAGCCGGCGTGCCGGTACTGGTCTATACCGTCAACGACGCCGGTCCCGGTGGCCTGGCAGGGCGACTTGCCGATGAGGGGGTCGCGGGCCTATTCACCGACGATCCGGCGTCGTTGACGGACGGAAGGCCGATCACTCCATCCTCAGCACGCACCAGACCCCGTTGGGAGACTGCTGGGCGTCCTTCGGGCGGTCGGTGAGTCGTGCCCATTCCTCGGCCGTCCAGACCAGGACGGTCGCGGGGAATCCGTTGATCAACCATCGGGCCGAGCAGGCGAGATCCGAATCGTTCAGATGAAGCCTGAGTCTGCTTCGCTTCGTCGCGAATTCCGTGGCCCGAACTGTGTTACTCATGGATGAAACTCCGATGAAGGTGAACACGGTGGTCCACTTCGACCACCTTGATCGCTGTTCCGACCGCGCGGTGATCGTGGACACCGGACGGCCCGCCCCTCGCCGAGGTCTGGCCCGCCGGGTGATCTCCGGGTTTTTCGAGGGGCTCGATGGCGCGCCGAGGCCGGCGACCCGTCGTCGGCTCGAGGAGGCTCGGCCCATCTGCCGAGAAATCGGGGGGATCGCCTCAGCGGCTCCAATGTCCGGGCTCGACTCGATCGGACAGTGGCCTCGCATCGGCTCGCTTCATCGTGATTGGCCCTCTCGAACGGGTCGGCGGGATCGGGACCGAGCGGCCAGGCATGAGACTCGCTGCGCCTAATTGAACATGCCTGTCCGGGCGTTCGCACCTGCCCGGCGCGACGGTCGGGGATTTGGCCTGCTTATTTTTTTAGGGCAATGGGCTTAGAATTACAAGATGAGATCGGCCCCCATTTTTCGTTTTGTTCTTCGCCAAAAATCAGTCTTTTCAGCCACTTATGAAGATCGCGACGAAAAAGTCGACCCAGCCTTCCCGACCGATTTGTTTATTATGTCGCAGAAAATCGACTGTCTCTCCGATCCAATCGTCGTCATCCGGTCCTGATCTCGTTGCACTCCATGCCTGATCCGGCGAGATCGCGAAATCGGCAACTCCACAGCGTCCCTCGAGGGGATGCAGGAGGCTGCGGGAGCATGGGGATTCCGTCCCTCACGCTCGTCGACCCGGCGAGGGAAGTTGATCGACCAAGGTCTTGCGATCCTGATGACAAAACCCCGGGTGGAATGTACACTGACTTCTCGAACACAGGCCCCGCGCGATCCATCAACCCGCCCTCGCGCGTCGCGGCCCGTCCGGATCGTCAGCACCGGAGACTTCGGCTCATGATCGAGACCCGGTCCGCCCGCTGGTTCCTGGCGATCGCATTGCTGGGGATCGTCGCCGGGGCGCCTTGCCGCGCGACCGGTCCGCCCGCCGTGTTTTCGAGGGTGACCCGGGCCCGCCGTCCTGTCGCCCTCGCTCTCGGGGCCGACGGGAGCCGGATCTATGCGGCCAACCGCCGGAGCGGCAGCCTCTCCGTCGTCGACGCCGGGCTCGGCCTGGTCACGGCCGAGCACGACCTGGGCCGAGGGCTCGGCGACCTCGCCGCGCTGCCCGACGGCCGGCTGCTCGCCGTGGACCGCGAGGGGGACGCCCTGCTGATCCTCAAGGTGGACGGGGACCGGATCGAGGTCGAGTCGAGGTTGCCGACCCCTCCCGATCCCGCCTCGGTCCTCGTCGCTCCCGACGGGGCGAGTTGCGTCGTCGCCTCGTGCGCATCGCGGTGCCTGTCGTTTTTCTCGCTCGCGACCGGAGGTCGGTCGCCCGCAAAGCGGTCGAGCACCGCCGTCCTGCCGTTCGAACCCCTTCTCATGGCCTGGGCGGTCCCCGGTTCGAAGCTGATCGCGGCCGACGCCTATGGCGGGCGGCTCGCCGTTGTCGAACCCGGCTCCGACGCG
>JAJYDH010000469.1 GCA_021777685.1 Planctomycetota bacterium
TTCGACGTCGAGGAGGTCCAGGAGTGCCTCAAGGACGCCGGCGGCGCCGACAAGCTCCGCCTGACCTACTTCAAGGAAGGTGACATCGGCGACGACAAGGTCTGGGACATCTGGAAGCTCGAAGGCCCCGCCTTCTCCTGGTTCTTCCACGGCTCGCCGCACGTCCACACCTGGGTCAACGTCGCCCGCAAGGCGCCCACGGCCTGAGAAGAGAATTTCTCGATCGCCCCGGCCGTTTCCCTCGATGGCCGGGCCGTTTCCCGTTCGATCGCGGATTGGAGGAGGAGCCATGTCCATCAGCCTGCGATCGGCCGACCAAGACGCACTTGAGGGCGTGCCCGACGGCCACACCTACCGTCTGAGCGATGATCAGTATCGCCGGACGATCGAGGCCGGGATCATCCCCGATCAGGTCGGGTTGCGCGACGGATTCCTCCGCCTCAAGCCGGATGGGGGGGATTATCGCCTGAGCGTGGATCAATACCGGGCGATGGCCGACGCGGACATCCTGACGGCGGACGACCGGATCGAACTCCTGGAAGGGTGGCTCGTCGCCAAGATGACCAAGCATCCGCCGCACACGATCGCCAAAGGTTTGACGCGAGACGCCCTGGCCGACGTCACGCCCGAGGGTTGGTTCGTCACGACCGAAGACCCGGTCACGGCGCTCGACAGCGACCCTGAGCCCGATATCTCGATCGTCCGGGGTATGATTCGTGACTATCCGGATCGCGCCCCAGGGCCTCGGGATGTTGCATTGATCGTCGAGGTGGCCGACGCCAGCCTGCCGCGAGATCGCTCCATGAAGAAGCGGCTCTACGCCCGGTCGGGCTTCGGGATCTACTGGTTGATCAACCTCGCTCGAAATCGGATCGAGGTCTACACCGACCCGACCGGGCCGGTCGAGGAACCGGACTACCTCGGCCGCCAGGACTTCGGGCCGGATGAGATGATCCCGGTCGTGATCGAGGGCCGCGAGGTCGGCCGGCTCGCCGTCCGCGACCTGCTGCCTTGATCCTTCGAAGTGACGAGGGCCGGGGCCGGGGTCATCGCCCCGGTCCCGGCCCTTGATTTGTCCGATCCACGTCGGGTCGGATCAGGAGCAGCCCATGCTATTGCCGCAGTTGAAGCAGCGGTAGCAGGTCCCGCAGCGGACGGTCAGGGCCCCGCAGTTGTCGCAGGCGGGGGCGTCGCTCTGGAAGTGGGCGAATTGCTCGTCGCGCTTCTCCAGGCCGTCGAGGGTCGAGGTGATGGCCGGGGCCGAGAGCGGGATGGTGGCCTGGCCGAGGACGGCCTCGGTGTGCTCCAGGTCGGCGATCGTGGCAGTCCGGTGGCCGTTCACCTTCACGGTGGCCTTGGGCTCGGCGGGGGGCTCGTCGGCCGGGCGCTGGGGGGCGTTGGCCTCTCGGTAGCCGGGGATGAACTCCATACCGAGCCAGCGGAAGATGTAGTCGGTCACGCTCTTGGCGATCGGGATGTCCGGGTTCTTGGTGAACCCGGCCGGCTCGAACCGGCTGTGGGCGAACTTGTTCACGAAGACGTCGAGCGGGACGCCATACTGGAGGCCCATCGAGATCGACGTGCCGAGCACGTCCATCAGGCCGCCGATGGTCGAGCCCTCCTTGGCCATCGTGATGAAGACCTCGCCCGGCCGGCCGTCGGGGTAGAAGCCGACGGTGACGTACCCCTCGTGGCCCTGGATGTCGAACTTGTGGGTCAGGCTCTGGCGGGTGTGGGGCAGTCGGGCCCGTCGGGGCTGGGCGGGTGCGGGGGCCGTAGCGACCGGGACCGGCGGCGTCGCGATCGGGGCAGGGGCCGGCGCGGGGGCGATTGCGGCGGCGACCTTGGCGGCCTCGGCGTCGGCCTTGGTGTCGGTCTCGGACTTGGTGTTCAACGGCTGGCTCCCCTTGGAACCGTCGCGATAGATCGCCATCGCCTTGAGGCCGAGCTTCCAGCCTTCGAGGTAAGCCTCGCGGATGTCGTCGACGGTCGCGTCGGCCGGGACGTTGCACGTCTTGCTGATCGCGCCGCTGAGGAACGGCTGGACGGCCGACATCATCCGGAGGTGGCCCCGGAAGTGGATGCTCCGCCCACCCTGGGGCGGGGCGAACGCGCAGTCGAAGACCGGCAGGTGGCCCTCGTGCAGGCCGGGCGCGCCCTCGATGGTATCATGGCCGTCGATGTAGTCGAGGACCCCCCGGACGCTCGGCTCGTCGTAGCCGAGCTTGCGGAGCGCCATCGGCACGGTCCGGTTGACGATCTTGAGCATCCCGCCGCCGGCGAGCTGCTTGTACTTCACCAGGGCGATGTCGGGCTCGATCCCCGTGGTGTCGCAGTCCATCATGAACGCGATCGTGCCGGTCGGCGCCAGGACGGTGACCTGGCTGTTCCGGTAGCCGTTCTTCCGGCCGAGTTCGAGGCAGGCATCCCAGACCTTCCGGGCCTCCTCGACCAGCTCGGGCGGGGCCGAGGGGTCGATCCCCTCGACGGCGTCCCGGTGCATCTCCATGACGCGGAGCATCGGCTCGCGGTTGAGCGCGAAGCCCTCGAACGGCCCGATCTGCCCGGCGTGCTCGGCGCTGGTCAGATACGCCTGGCCGTGCATGATCGCGGTGATGCAGGCCGCCAGGCCGCGGCCGGGGTTCGAGTCGTAGGGCAGGCCGTCGGCCATGATCAGGCTGCCGAGGTTGGCGTAGCCCAGGCCGAGCGGGCGGAACTTGTGGCTGTTCTGGCAGATCCGATCGGTCGGGTAGCTCGCGTGGTCGACCAGGATCTCCTGGGCCGTGATGAAGACCCGGCAGGCGGCCCGGAACGACTCGGCGTCGAACGAGCCGTCCTCCTTGCGGAACTTCATCAGGTTCAGGCTGGCCAGGTTGCACGCGCTGTCGTCGATGAACATGTACTCGGAGCAGGGGTTGCTGCTGTTGATCGGCGCGGTGTTGGGGCAGGTGTGCCAGCGCTGGATGGTGTCCTCGTACTGGAGGCCGGGGTCTCCGCAGAGCCAGGTCCCCTCGGCGACGGCGTCCATCAGCTTGCGGGCGGGGTAGGTGTCCATCGGCCGGCCGGTGGTGACGGCGCGGGTGGTCCACTCGCCGCCGTCCTCGACGGCGCGGAGGAAGCCGTCGGTGACGCGGACCGAGAGGTTGGCGTTCTGGAAGAGGACCGAGCTGTACGCCTCGCCGTTGAAGTTGGCCTCGTAGCCCCCCTCGATCAGGGTCCGGGCCTTCTTCTCCTCCCGGGTCTTGCTCTCGATGAACTCGAGGACGTCGGGGTGCCAGATCTTGAGCGTCTGCATCTTGGCGGCCCGGCGGGTCTTGCCGCCCGACTTGATGACGCTGGCGATCGCGTCGTAGACCCTCATGAAGCTGACCGGGCCGGAGGGCTTGCCGCCGCCGGCGAGCTTCTCCTTGCTCGACCGGAGGGTCGAGAGGTCGGTGCCGGTGCCCGAACCGTACTTGAACAGCATGGCCTCGGAGGTCGCCAGCCTCATGATGTCCTGCATGTCGTCGTCGACGCTCTGGATGAAGCAGGCCGAGGCTTGCGGGTACTGGTAGGCCCCCTCGGCCTTGACGACCGCGCGGGTCTCCTCATCCCAGCGCCAGCCGTTGGCCAGGCCGGCGGTCCCGTAGCGATGGTAGAGGCCGACGTTGAACCAGACCGGCGAGTTGAACGAGCCGTACTGATTCAGGCAGAGGGCGGTCAGCTCGTCGTAGAACCGGGCGGCGTCCTCTCGAGAGGCGAAGTAGCCGTCCTCATGCCCCCAGTCGGAGATGGTCTTCGTGACCCGGTCGACCAGGTCGCGGACGCTGCTCTCACGCTCGGGGGTGTTGACCTCGCCGTAGAAGTACTTGCTGACCACGACGTTGGTGGCGAGCTGACTCCACCCCTTGGGGACCTCGCAGTCGGTCTGCTCGAAGAGCGCCCGGCCCTTCTCGTCCTTGATCGCCGCGGTCCTCAGGTCCCATTCGACCTGGTCGTACGGGCTGACCCCCTCGGTGCTGAACACCCGAGGGACGACCATCCCCGATCGCGGATGGGAGGCCCGAACTTCCGACCCGAGGGACACCGACGCCCGATCCTCTACCGTTGCCATGGACGCTCTCCGGGTTGATCGACCGTAATTCCTAGGTCCGAATCCCAGATCCCAGACTCAGGTGATGCGATGGCCACAATAGTTCAGTAGTGGCCACAATGCTAGAGGGATGTGTGTTCAGGATCGGGATTTGGCCAAGAGACCTTGATTGCTACCGGGGAGATCTAATCGTTCCGCCTGCGTCCACGCTGATGAGACCAATCAAGCTCTATTAGACTCGACCGTCGAGCTGGCGAGGACCGCGATGACCGGCCTTCCCTGGTGTAGCCGACTTCTATTCTAACTGCGCAGGACGAGAGTGTGTAGAAAAGAGGTAAGCGGGGGGGATTATCGATCGGTTGGTGGCGATTGGTGGGAAGGGGCGGGCTGGCGGCTTCGGGATGGGATGCGATGGACGATCCGAACGATGGAATTGGGGGAGGCCCCGGCGACGGGCGACCGTGACCGGGGCGGCGTTCAAAAACGATCGTGACCAGATCGGGCCGGCGTCAGGCCGGGCCGACGATGCTGGTGATGAGGACCGAAGTGTAATCCTGGCGGTGGCCGTTGCGGCGCCGCATGTTCTTGCGACGGCGGAACTTCTGGATCACGATCTTCTTGTCGCGGAACTCGCGGACGACCTTGGCGACGACCCGGGCCCCGGTCAGGAGGGGGGCGCCGATCTGGGGGGCGCCGTCGCCGGCGATGAGCAGGACCTTGTTGAAGACTAGCTCGCTGCCGGGCTCGCCGTCGCGGCGGTCGACCGTGATCGTGTCGCCCTCGCGGACCCGGAACTGGTGACTGCCGTCTTCGAAGATTGCGTAAGCCATCCGTCAAACACTCCTCGCGGCCCTGTGGCGGGCCACGGGTCGCCGGGTCGAATCGAATTCTCTGGGAACGCCGTCGGCCGACCGGCTCGGGGTCCGCCCCCGCCGGGCACGCCGCCGCG
>JAJYDH010000470.1 GCA_021777685.1 Planctomycetota bacterium
TCAACTGATAGACGCGCGAGTTGCAGACGTCGCGGGCGAGGGCGCGGAGGTCGAACTTGGAGGCGACCAGGTGTTTGGACAGGGCGTCGAGGAGCGGGCCGTTGGCGGGCGGGTTGGTGGCCCGGAGGTCGTCCACCGGCTCGACGATCCCCCGGCCCATGAGCTGCGCCCAGACCCGATTGGCCAGGTTCCGGCTGAACATCTCGTTCTCGGGCGAGGTCAGCCACCGGGCCAGGGCCGTCCGGGGGTCGCCCCCGCCGGGCACGGGCTCGGCGCCCCCGAGGACCTTCGCGGGCATCGGCCGGCCGTCGACCAGGTGATTGGCGGGCGGGGCCGAGGGGTCGCAGTAGATCCGCCGCTCGCGGGGCTCGACCCCGGGCTTCCGCTTCATGCCGGTGAAAAAGCTCACGAATCCGTAATAGTCGTCCTGGGTCCAGCGGTCGAACGGGTGGTTGTGACACTCCGCGCACTGGATCTGGACGCCGAGGAAGAGTTGCGAGAAGTCGCTCGCGAACGACTTGGGCTCGAACTGCGGCTTGTGGACCAGCATTGTATAGAGGTTGACCGGCCCGTTCGTCAGGTTGCTCCCCGAGGCGTCGACCATCTCGGCCACGAACTCGTCGAGCGGCCGGCCCGCCCGCATCTGCCGCCTGATCCACTGATAGAAGGTATCCGCCGCCTTCACATGAGTCCCGACCGGGGCGTAATTCCCGCCGATGACGCGGAGCTGCTCGGCCCAGATCGCGGCCCAGAGGTCGGCGAAGGCGTCGTCGGCGAGGAGCTGATCAATCTTCGCGGCCCGCTTGCCGGGATGACTGTCGGCCAGGAAAGACTCGAACTCCGCGACCGTCGGCGGCCTGGCGGCGAGGTCGAGCGTGACCCGTCGGAGGAACGTCGCGTCGTCGCAAAGCTCGGACGGGGCGATCCGGAGCTTCTTGAGCCGGTCGAAGACCAGCTCGTCGATGTAGTTGGCCGCCGGGGGGTCGGGCCAGGCGAAGCCCGACCCGGGCGGGAGGACGATCACCTCGGCGCCCACGGTGAAGCGGCTGAACCGGGCGAAGACGTGAGTGTCCCCCGGCCCGACGGCCGTGACCTTGCCGTCGGGGTCGATCTTCGCCACGCTCTCGTCGTTCGAGAAGTAGCGGGCGAGCCTCGTCACGTCGCGGGAACTCCCGTCGGAAGCTTTGGCCGTGACCCGGAGGGCCTCGCCGGCGCCGGCCTTCTCGAAGAGGAGCCGGTCGTTCGAGAGCGTGACGCCCGAAGTCGAGGGGACGACGCCGATGTCGTCGGGCGCCCCGGCCTCGATCCAGCAGAGGAGCGACCGGTAATATTCGCTCTCCTTCGGGAACAGCTTGCCGCCGGTGTGCGAGACGGCCCCGGTCGCCTTGAGCAGCAGGAGGCTCTGGTCGGGCACGGCGGTGTTGACCCGGCGGCCGACCATCTCCTCGACGATCCGCGAGTAATCCCCCTTCGGGTCGTAGCCGAAGAGGGAGAGCATGAAGCCGTCCTTGCCCCGGGCCGAGCCGTGGCACGTCCCCGAGTTGCAGCCGGCCCGGAAGAGGACGGGCATCACGTCTCGACGGAAGCTGGGCACGTCGGGAGTTGAGTCGGCGAGCGCGGGCGAGGCCAGCGCGAGGAGGACGATCGCCAGGGCCGGCCGACGAGGTCGGCGGAGCTTCACGGCCCCTTGGAGTGCGGGAGCTTGCTCCCGCCCTGCTTCGCGGAGCTTGCTCCGCGCCGATCGCGCCCGGAGCAAGCTCCGGGGCCCGAAAGCGGGAGCAAGCTCCCGCACTCCAAAGGAGAGGGGTCCAGTTGCCCGACGGTCAGCCATCAAAACACCCCTCCCTCATCGTTTCGGGTCGATCCGAAGCGTCCCGGCGCCCGATCGCTGGCGGATCTCCTGGCCCCCGGCGCCGACGACCACCTCGCAGGCGATCCCGGCCACGCTGCCGAGCAGGGCATCGTCGGTCGCCTCGATCTGGAACTCAACCGACTTCGAGCCGGCCGTCAGGGCGGGGATCGGCTCCAGGAGGTTGACCCCCTTGGGCAGGCCCAGGAGCCGGACGGTGGCCGTGCCCTGGAACGGGGACTTATGCTCGACCGTCCACGAGTACGCCCGGCGCTCGCCCCGGCGGATGCTCTGGGGCTGGCTGGTCAGCTCGACGAATGGCTCGGCGACGTTCAACCTGACGATCCCCGACGAGACCCGGACCCGCCCCGTGCCGAGGTAGGCGTCGAGGTCGTCGCGGGTCGTGCTGGCCGTGACGACCAGCGGCTGGTCGCCCAGCGGCGCGTTGGCCGCGCCGGTGATCCGCATGATCCCCTCGGACTGGCCGGCGGGGATGGTCGCGGTCGGCTGGACGGCGACGCCGGCGGGCACCCAGTCGCACTGGAATTCGACCGGTTCGTCGAAGCCGGGCCGCCGGGCGATCCGGACGGGGATCGCCAGCTCGCCGCCCCGGACCAGCGAGACGGGCGGCGGGGCGACCTCGACCGAGAACGGCGCCGGGTCGGTGACGGCCAGCGCGAACCGGTCGAGCCGGACCGTCCGCCAGGCGTCGCCGCCCGGGTGGTTGATGAACGGGATGCTCTGCTGGGGCCGGCTCGCGATCTTCTTCGAAGCATCGACCGGCCGGGCCTCGATCGCGATCAGGGCCGAGCCGGGCGTCGCCGAAGGGTCCGCGACGAACTGGACGGGCCAGAGCGTCTTGCCCCCGGGCACCCGGCCGTTGACCATCCGGACGCCGGGCGGGAGGCCGGTCGCCACGAGGTCAACCTCGCCCCGATACGAGGTCCCCTGCCCTCGGGGCAGGCTCAGGTTCACGGTCCACCGGTTCCCTTGCGGGACGGCCAGCCCGCTGGTCCGGACGCACTCCATCCAGTCGAACGCGGTGCTGGTCAGCAGGGTGTTCACCGAGTCGAACTCGGTCTCGACCTCGATCCGGTAGACGGCCGTCGGCCCGGCCGAGGCGCCCGCGTCTTCCAGCTCGATCAGGTAATCGCCGCTCGACTTCGGCTCCCAGACGATCGACGGGTCGAGGATGTCCTTGAGCCCCCCTCGGCTCCGGAACGAGGTCCCGAAGATGTCGCGGTCGGTCAAGGGGGCGTCGTCCATCTCGGCCTCGACCCGGCCGGGCTTGCCCGAGGGATCGACCGCCCTGATCCGCAGGGTCGGGTCGATCGGCGAGCCGAGCGCGGCGGCGAAGACGCGGACCCGGAACCGATCTCCCTTCTTGACCGAGACCCGGTAGGCGTCGACATCGCCGCGCGACTCGATGACGCCGTTGAGGGCCGCCGGGAGGGCTTCGACCCGGGTCTCGGCGGCCGTCGCGTCCTCGATCACGTTGGGGAACGGGCTCGACCGGAGCGGGAGGGCCGAGGGGGCGTCGCCGGGGTGCTCGAAGGTGCCCTCGGCCGCCGGGATCTCGACCGACTCCTGGTAATCTCCCAGAGGGTCGCCGATGAACCGGATCGGCTGGACCGAGCCGGACGGCCCGCCGGGCGGGAACGCGGCGAGCGGCCGGCGGTTCGTGCCGATGTGGACCGAGTAGGGCCGGTTGTCCGGGACGAAGACCGACCGTCGGACCTCGACGAAGGCCGCGCCGTCCTTCGGGAGCCTGACGGCGACCATCGGGTCCTGGAGGTGGAGCGGGTTGTCGTCGTTGCTCGCCAGCTCCCGGCCGGCCTCGTCCAGGATGCGGACGGCGAGGTCGTATTCGGAGCCGCCGTAGTGGATGTCGGCGATCCGGACCGAGTCGACCTCGACGGCCAGCCGCTGCCCGGCGACGGCCGGGACCCGGTAGAGGTCGACGTCCCCCCGCGAGCTTGGCCCCATCCAGCCCCGGACGGTGACGTTGGGGACGACGGGCTTCGCGGTCGCGATCGAGTCGTTCGCGTTGTTGCCCTTCTCATCCTCGTCGACGACCGGGAACGGCGAGACCTGGAAGGTCGCCAGCGACGTGACCTCGGTCGCGGTCCTGAGCCGGAACGGGTGCTCGCCGGGCGGGCAGTCGGGGGCGATGACGAACCGGCAGCTCACCTGCTCCTCGATCCGGCCGCCGTGGGCCAGGCCGATCGGGTGCGTCAATTTCGGCAGGGCCTTGATGTCGACCGCCCGGATGCCCGGCCGGTAGAAGATGACCTCGCGCGGGTCCTTGAGGCAGCTCCCCTGGATCGTGACCTCGACCGTCGTCCCCCGCCGGGCGACCCGGGGCGAGACGGCCTCGACGTGGGTGAGCATCGCCGCGCGGGCCGGCGCGGCCAGGGCGAGGGCCAGCGCGACGATCGGCAGGGCCCGGCGAGGGGTCGGGATCGTGTTCAAGCCAGCAACCCTTTCACGAGCTTGCCGTCCTTGACGATCTCGATCGGCCGGGTGCCGAAGGCGACGAGTTCCTTGTCGGCGTCGATGCCGAGCTGATGATAGATGGTGAAGAGGAGGCTTTCGAGCGGGACGGCGTCGCGGGCGGGCTCGGCGGCGGTGGCGTCGCTGGCGCCGTGGATCAGCCCTCGGGCGAAGCCGCCCCCGGCCAGGAGCATCGAGTAGCAGCGGGCCCAGTGGTCCCGGCCGCTGGTATTGTTGACCTTGGGCGTCCGGCCGAACTCGGTCGTGACCCAGAAGAGGGTGGTGTCGAGCATCCCCCGGCGGTCGAGGTCCGTCACC
The DNA here is from genome assembly GCA_021777685.1 of Planctomycetota bacterium. Lineage (GTDB taxonomy): Bacteria > Planctomycetota > Planctomycetia > Isosphaerales > Isosphaeraceae > Tundrisphaera. The sequence goes on from JAJYDH010000470.1 coordinate 4,661, forward strand.
AGCCCGGCGATCGCCGCGTCGAGCGCGGGCATCTGGTCCAGGCAGTTCCGCCGGACGTCGACGTGGGAGTCCCACTCGCCGTAAGTGACGGTGACGAACCGCGTGCCGGCCTCGACCAGCCTCCGGGCCAGGATCAGCCGCTCGGCCAGCCCCTTGGGGTGGAATTTATTATCGGGCCCCTTCAGTCCGACGACGTCGCGGCCGTAGAGCTGCATCGTCTCCTCGGTCTCGCCGTCGAGCGAGAACGCCGCCTGGGCCTTGCTCGACGACAGCAGGGTATAGGCCCGCTTGTAGAAGTCGTCCATCGTGTCGAGCGTGGTCGGGTCGGCCTCCAGCCGGCGGATCCGGTCCTC
>JAJYDH010000471.1 GCA_021777685.1 Planctomycetota bacterium
ACAGGCCGCCCGGGAGACGCTGACGAGGTTCCGGAAGCTCTACGACGAGGCCCTGTTCCACGGGACTTTGCTGACCGGGCTGGACCAGGACGCGAGCCGAGTCGCGACCCTCCGGGCGACCCGCGAGGCGCTCGCCCTTTACGGGATCGACGCCGACTCGGCCGGCGGCGCAATCCGGGTCGAATCGCATCTCGACGACGCCGAGCGTCGGGAGGTCGAGACCGACTGCTACGAGCTGTTGCTGGTCCACGCCGATGCCATCTCCCCGCCCCCCTCCTCGAAGGACACCGAGGGCGCCCGCGCCGGGAATTCGCGGGCGCTCCGCATCCTGGACCGGGCCGAGGCGCTGGGCGGGCCCTCCCCGGCCCTCCAGATGCGACGCGCGGAGTATCGATCCCGCCTCGGGGACGAGGCCGGCGCCCGAGCCGATCGGGAACGGGCCGAGGGGCTGACGCCGAGGCGCCCGGTCGACGCCTTCCTCCTCGGCGAGTACTGGTACCGGGCGGGGGAATTCGAGCGGGCCATCCGCGCGTTCGAGGCGGCGCTCCGGCTCAAGCCCGATCACTTCTGGGCGCAGTACTTCCTGGCCGCCGCCCAGTTGAAGCTCGACCGGCCGGCGACGGCGAAGGTGGGCCTCACCGCCTGCCTGGCCCTCCGGGACGATTTCCTCTGGGTCTACCTGCTCCGGGGCTACGCCCACGGCGAGCTGAAGGAATTCGAGGCCGCCGAGGCCGACTTCGCCCGCGTCCTCGACTCGCGGCCGGACGAGCTGGCCACCTATGGCGCTTACGTCAATCGGGGCGGGATGAGGGTCCGCGGCGGGAAGGCCGCCGAGGCGGTCGCCGACCTCGAACGAGCGATCAAGCTCAGGCCGGCGCAGTATCAGGCCTTCGCCAACCTGGGCCAGGCCTTCCAGGCCCTCGACCGGCCCCGCGAGGCCCTCGGACAGCTCGACCTGGCGATCCAGCGGGCCCCGGAGGTCGCCTCGCTCCACCGCAAGCGGGCCCAGCTCCTCCGGGAGCTTCGAGAGCTGCCGGCCGCCCTGGCCGGATACACGGAGGCCAGCCGGCTCGACCCGCCCGGCGGCCGACTCCAGGCCGAGGACGAGAAGGATCGTGGCCGGATCTTGCACGAACTCAAGCAGTACGACGACGCCTTGAGGGCCTACGAGCGGGCCGGGGCCGTCCTCAAGGACGATCGCGAGCTCCGGCGACTCCAGGCCGACGCCTTCCTCGCCGTCAACAAGGGCAAGGACGCGCTCGACGCCCTGAACCGATACCTCGACTCCGGCAACGCCGACCCGGCATCCTTCCGCCTCCGGGGCTTCGAGCGCCAGAAGCAAGGCGACGCGGCGGGGGCACTCGCCGACTTCACCGCATCGCTCACCCTCGACCCGAAGTCCGCCCCGACGAGGGCCCGGCGAGGCTGGGGCTTCCTCAACGAGTCGGCCCGCCTGGCCCTGGACGACTTCGACCAGGCGATCAAGCTCGATCCCCTCGACGGCGACCTTTACAACGGCCGGGGCTACGCGCACGCCCTGCTGGGCCACCCCCGGGAGGCGGTGAGCGACGCCGACCGGGCCATCGAGCTAGGCCCCCGGTCGCCCGACCCTCGGGCCCGGCTCGGGCTGCTCTATAATGCCGCTTGTGTCCACGCCCACGCCTCGGGATCGGAGGCGCACGGGCCGGACGCCCCGGACCTCGCGACTCGCCACCGCGACCGGGCCGTCGAGCTGCTCCGGAAGGCCCTCGACCTGCTGCCCGCCGAGGCGCGAGCCCCCTTCCTCCGCCAGGCCGCCGAGGACCCCGCCTTCCTCTCCCTGCGGGACCACCACGGGCTCCAGCGACTCGTCGCCGAGTTTGCCCCCCCGGTCTCGCCGCCGAGGCCCTGATGACCCGTTCCCGTCGCGTTGACTCCTGGCAACGCGCGAACTCCTCATAGAGGGAAGAATTTCCTTGCCCCGTTAACAGTCGGGGATTATGCTCAATCATCAATGGCCGGAGCCCCACCATCCGGCGCGGCGTACTCCGCCGGGCGGGGCGAGAATTCGCCAGGCCCGGTCACATTCGTCGGGTTTGTCGTACTTCTTTACGAACTCATTTTCGTCCGAGATCTTCGTGCGGTAGGCTGCTCCCGGCGAAGTCGCCCCGCGAGAGAATGGGAGACCGGCCGGCCGAAGCTGGCCCATCCTCCCGGTAGAACCTGATCCCGGGGAGGTCGATCCTCGAGCGACCAAGGTCCCCCCATGACCCTCTCGCCGATTCTGTTTTCCTGTCGGCTTGTGCTTATACGCATCCCAGTTTTCATTTGCGTAGCCCACCAGCTAAGCCTTGGTGGGCGGTGCCCACCCTGCGAATGCAATTCCTGGGAAGCGTATTAAATGACGATCGCTCCGGACGATCCTGGGCCGGCCCATGCGAGCGGGGCCGGCCGAGCGGGAGTTTTGCCTTTTCGGGGAGTGCATCGATGAGATTCGTCAGCACGGTCAAGGCCCGACCAGGTTCGAGGCGACTGAACGACCGGCGCCGGATCGCCTTATTTGACCATCTGGAACAGAGGACGCTGCTGTGCGACCCGGGCTGGGTGAAATGGACGTTTGGCGCCGACCAGTCGAATAACTATGTCTTATCTTCTTATAGTGCTTTTGACGCCAACGTCGGCCCTCTGAACGCCGTCGACCCGAACTTGCAACTGGTCATCGGCGCCCGCTACACCGTGACGGTGGTCGACCCCTACGATCATCCCCTCCAGATCATCGCCAAGGGCGCCACCGCCGAGAACGACGTCCTGCTCCTGTCCCAGCAGCATGGCGCGGTGCCCGGTTTCCCCGCGTTCACCGAATCCGGCTCGTTCCAATCCGACCCGGGCGTGGACTTCGTGAACGACGAGGCCGACAAGACGGTCTCGTTCACCCTGACCCAGGCCCTGGCCGACGCGATGTCGGACCCGTCGAAGGGCCTCGTCCCCGGCTATCGGTGCGGGAACCCCTTCCACCGCGATTTCCAGAGGGGCGACCTGATCCTGACCGGCGGCGCCCCCGCCCCCCGAGACCCGTCCGACCCGGTCGGGAACTCCATCGCCACCGCGACCCCGATCTCGCTGGATGCCTCGGGCTCCGCATCGCGATCGGGCACCCTGGGGACGACCGGCTCGGCCGACGTCTACAGCTTCGCGGCCCCGGTCTCGGGGACGATCACGGTCGCCCAGAATGCGTCCCCGGGAAGCTCGCTGGAGAGCCTCCTCTTCGCCTACGACTCCTCGGGCGGGTTCATCGGCGAGAACGGCAACGGCGGCGATGGCCTGCTCTCGTTCAAGGTCAACGCCGGCAGCACCTACTACGTCCAGGCCGCCGGGTTCGCCGGCAGCACCGGCGGATACAACCTGTCCTTCACCACGAACCCGCTGGGCACCCCCGCCGGGGGGGGCACGCTCGACGCGCAACAGATCTTCCTGAATGGCCTGGGATCGGCCCAGGAGTCGGGCGCGGTGGAGCTTCCGGGCGCCAAGCACGACTACCAGTTCACCGCCACGATCTCGGGCCACATGACCATCACCGAGCGGGCTGGCGGCAGCGGGCTGGACAGCCTGATGACCGTCTACAACAGCTCGGGCGTGGTGATCGCCGCCGACGACGACGGGGGGGGCGGCCTGGACAGCCTGGCGACATTCGACGTCGTCGCGGGCCGGTCCTACACCGTCCGCGCGGCGGGGCTCGGCCTCAGCGACGGCGCCTACCAGCTCGCCATCTCGACCGCCGACGTCGGCGACTCGATCCCGACCGCGGGGACCATCAACCTCTCGGATTCCGGGTCGGGGAGCACTCAGGGTCACATCGGGATGGGTGGTCAGACGGACCTCTACAAGGTCCAGGCCACCGCCTCGGGCACGATGACGACCCTGCTCGAGAGCACCTTCAACGGCACGGTGACCGTCGAGGACGCAAACGGCAACGTGATCGACGACTTCGACAACATCGGGAACGACGGCGAGGTGAGCTACTCCGTCTCCCAGGGCGACACCTACTATGTGAGGGTCTCGGCCTACGGGGATGAGACCGGCACCTTCACCATGTACCTGTCGGTGGACAACAGCCCCAGCACCTTCGACCAGGCCGCCCCGATCCCCCTCTCGGGCCAGGGCTTCGGGACGCAGCTCGGGGAGATCGGCCTGCCCAACACGACCGACGTGTACTCGTTCGTCGCGCCGACCTCGGGCACGATGGTCGTCTCGATGGACGCGGTCGACGGGACGTCCATCGACTCCAACCTGACGGCCTACGACGCCTCCCGGCAAGCACTCTCCAGCAACGACAATCTCGGGGCGAGCTTGAACAGCCGGGTGGAATTCCCGGTCGTCGCCGGCCAGACCTACTATCTCCGGGCCGGGGCCTCCGACGGGTCGATCGGCCAGTACAACCTGACCCTGACCCTCGCGAAATCGCCGGCGGAGCTGTCCTCGCCGACGACGATCACCCTCGACGCCTCGGGCTCGGGCCGGGCCTCCGGCGTCGTGAGCATTCCCGGCGAGGTGGAGACCTATCAGTTCGTCGCGACGGCGAGCGGGCAGGTCAGCATCAGCCTCGACGCCTCGTCCGCGAGCCACCTGGACGGCCGGTTGAAGGTCTTCGACAACCGGGGGGCCCTGATCGCCAGCGACGATGACTCGGGCGGTGGCTATAACAGCCTCCTGACGATCGACGAGGTCGCCGGCCAGACCTACGAGGTCCAGGTCTCGGGCTTCGAGACCAGCGTCGGCGGCTTCGACCTGATCGTCGGCGACGATTACGGGAACGACCCCGCGCACGCCTTCCCGATCTCGCTGGACGCGAGCGGCCTCGGTTCGATCTCCGGGCAAATCAACCCGGCGGGAGATGTGGATGTCTTCAAGCTGATCGCCCCGGCCTCCGGCCAGTTGACCGTCGCGCTGACCCAGCCCTCGACCGGGCCGATCGCCTCTCCTTTCTCCAACCGCTCCGCGAGCCGATGAACGGCTTCGACCGCCTCGCGCTTG
>JAJYDH010000472.1 GCA_021777685.1 Planctomycetota bacterium
CCCCGCCGGCATCATCCGAAGCCAGGGCCGAGCCGCCCGCTCCCGCCTCCGAGCCCGAGACCGAGCCCGGGCCGGGCCCGAGGGCGGTCGACGTCCGCGACCTGCCGGTCAAGGCGCTCCAGGTCCACGACAGCTACCTCGTGGCCGAGACGCCCGACGGGATGGTGGTGATCGACCAGCACGCGCTCCACGAGCGGATCTTGTACGAGGAGCTGAGGTTGCGGATCGAACGCGGCGGGGTCGAGTCGCAGCGCCTGCTCGTCCCCGAGCCGGTCGAGCTGGAGCCGGCCGAGGCGGCGGCGATCCTGGAGCGCCGCGAGGTCCTGGCGAGCCTGGGGCTGCTGGTCGAGGACGGCGGCGACGGCTCGGTGCTGGTCGGCAGCGTCCCGGCGATGCTCCCGGGCGTCTCCCCCGACCGCCTGGTCCGCGACCTGGCCGACCATTTCGGCTCGCGCCCCCTGCCGCCGACCCGCGACGCGATCCTGGAGGACGTCCTGAGCATGATCGCCTGCAAGGCCGCCGTGAAGGCCGGCCAGAAGCTCGCCCCCGACGAGGTGACGGCCCTCCTCGAACGCCGCCACCTGGTCTCCGACGCCCACCACTGCCCGCACGGCCGCCCCACCGCGCTGGTCTTCACCAAGTCCGAGCTGGAACGGCAGTTCGGGCGGATCTGAAGGGTCGCCGATGGATTCCGTCGCTGATGTCGATGTAGGGTAGGGCTTGCTACCCCTGGGAACATGAGGAGGCCGTCAATCGCAACAAGAACCGCAAGTCATTTTCGCGAAAACACTTACGATTCCGACCCTGGTCCTTGCAATCCACCCTGACGGCCTTCTTGCACTGGACAAAAATTTATGTCGTGATGGGGGCATGCTGAAAAATGCCCGTCGCCGGAGGCTAAATTTCGGGTTCGCAATCGATCCGAGACCGGAGCCTACGCCCCAGATCATCGGGAATTCAGGGGATTTCGGATCGGGCGAGCGATGCGCGAATTCATCGAAAATGACAATTCCGCACAACCATTCGATTACGAATGCATTGTGGCCATATTCACGGGGCAGGCAGGCCCTACCCTACATTCCGGGCAGCATCGACGCTCGGGAACGGCCCGGGGCCGAGTGACGGACCCGGGGGCAAACGCCGATCCGTGCGCCCTTCAAGGACCGGGCAACCTCAACGCCCCTTCGCCCGGATCGGGATCGGCAGGCGGATCAGCTTCGGCTCTGGCCGGATCGGCGTGTCGCGCTGGATGTCGACCTCGAAGGGGCGGCCGATGCTGTTGCCGGCCAGGTCTTCGAGGTCGGACTCGACCAGGAGCTGATATTCCCCCTCGGCCCAGGGACCTTCGGGCGTGAACCGCCAGCGGGTCTCGTCGAGGTCGACCGCGATCCGGCCGGCGACGGCCTCGCCCCGGGCGTCAATCGGGGTCAGGGCGCTTTCGAGGAGGGCGCGGTCGAGCGGCTCGGGGAAGGTCAGCGTCAGCGGGTCGCGGGTCGAGGCGGCGGGCCGGTCGATCGTCCAGCCCTTGGGATCGGGCTGGATCTCGTCCGGCGGGCCGGCCCGGAAGGTCTTGCGGACTTCCGCCCCCAGGACACCGCCCTCGGCGTCGGGCCAGCCGACGTCGATGACCAGGGTGTACGATCGACCGGCTTCGAGCACAGGGCCGTGCTCCTCGCGGGGTTTGAGCCCCCGCTTGATCCGGCCCGGGTCGATCAGCAGGGTCAGGCGCTTGCCGGTCGGGTCCCAAAGTTCCTCGCCCAGCCGGAGGAACGGCAGGTCGACCGGCTTGCCGTCGTCCTTGAGCAGGCGGACCCGGTCGTAGACCTCGCCCCGGCTCATCGGCGCGGAGAAGTGGAGGTAGAACTTGAGGAGGTTCTCGGGGACCCGGTCGGTCGACGGGGCGACCCGGGTGACGACCGTGGCCGCACGCTCCGGCCTGGGGATGAGATGGCGGGAGGTGACGTCGGGCCCGCTGCCGCCGCCCGGGAGCCCGGCCGGTCGGAAGGTCGCGACGTAGGGACGTCCCGCGCCGAACGGGTAGCGGGGCGTGAACCGGAGGGCGTCCCCCTCGACCCGGTAGGCCCCGAGCATCGCCGGCCGCCCGGCCTGGGCCGGACGACCGAGGTCGACGGTGATGGCCAGCAGTTCCGACCAGCGCCCGGCCGGCCAGTCGACCTCTCGGAGCGACTTCAAGACCTCGGGCTTGAACCCGAGGACCGAGACGGCGGAGGTCGCCCCCGAGGGGTCGACCTCCCACCGGATCGCCACGCCCGGGGGCGTGGCCTGGCCGAGGGTCGCGGCCGGCGTGGCGATCGCGAGGCCCGCGACCAGGATCAACAAGGTCCGCCCGCTCACGGCAGGGGGACGGTTTCGAGGTTCAGGGCGCCGCCCGGCTGCTCGACGACCACCAGGGCGTTGTCCTTGTCGAGCAGGTCGAGCTGCACGACGCCCTTCATGCTGGTGATCTTGTCGTAGGGCAGGCCGGCGGTGTCCTGGACCCTCGACCCGATCGACGCGGCGTCGGAGACGCCGTCGGTGCTGATCTTCATCACGCCCCGGCTGCTGTTGGCGAGCAGGAGGTAGTCCTTGCCGCCCTTCTGGTAGACGACCATGTCGAGCGGGTTGTTGCGGTTGCCGAGTTCGGCGACGGTCGTCCCCTTGTAGTGGGCGGCCGGCTTGAGGGCGGCGATGGGGAACTTGACCAGCGGCGTGCAGGTGTAGGCGGCCATCAGGAACGGCTCGCCGTTGATCTTGTACGGGGCAAAGGTCCGGATCGGCGAGCGGGTCTCGAGCTGGCCGTGCGCCCCGTGGTAGATCTCGACGCTGGTGCCGTTGTCGACCGACTCGAACGGGTACGGGATCGAGATCAGCCGCGAGGCGAACTGCTCGTTCGACAGGCCGGCGACGTAGACCCGGCCGTCGACGAAGGCGAGGTCGGTGATGGCCTGGCTCCGGGGGCTGGCGCCGCCCTTCTTGGCGGGGGCGGCCGAGGAGGCGGCCGGTACGTGCGACAGGCGCGCCTTCGCGAACGGGACGTCGTCGAGCGACACGACCTCGACCTTGCCCGAGCGGTCGACGCGGACGATCACCGGCGCCGCGTCGGGCCCCCGGCCCCGGGAGACCGACAGGTAAGCCTTGCCCGAGGCGGGGTTGACCGCCATGTCGTTGATGATGACCTCGCGGGGCTCGGTGCCGAGCAGCGCCGCGATCTTCTCGTTGACCGCCTCGACCTTGATCGCCCCGCCCGCCGAGTCCGCCGAGCGGTCGGCCGTGTCGATCGCGAAGATCGCGCCCCCCTGCGAGTCGCCGACGAACAGCAGCCCGTGCGGGCCGAAGGCGAGCGGCCCGGCCGACTTGAGGTCGGGCTTGCCCTTGGTCAGGTCGGCCCCCTGGGCCGTCAACGCGGCGCCGAGCACCGCCGCCAGCGCGAATCGAGCCTTGAACATCAGTCTCCCCCTCGTTGATGAGACGTCCGGTCCTCGAACGGGCTGGGGTGAGAGGACCCCGAGCCTTGCATTATCGGCCCCCGCCGCCGCGACGCAACCGGGTAGCGGGGGCGGGCGTCGAGAAGGGTGTTCCTCTCGAATTTGGACGGGTCCGGGAGCCTTGGCTCTCGTTCCCACGCTCCGCGTGGGAATGCCGTCCCGGACGCTCCGCGTCCTCCGCCGAGGAGCTTGGCCCGGCGCGAAGACGACGCAGAGCGTCGAAGACGGCATTCCCACGCGGAGCGTGGGAACGAGGGAGACGGACGAATACGCCGAAGACCTGGCAGGAGACGACCTCTCCGCTGACCGAAGTCCCGGGAGGATAAGCAGCCATAAGGGCGTCCCACGTCTCTTGTGTGAATACCGCCAACTGCTACTCCCTCCGCTGCGCGACTGCCATTCTCCCTCAGGCCGATCAGCCCTCGCCTTCATCCCCGGCCGAAGTCTCCAGGATCTGCTCGACCGACCTGGGTGGCCGGGGTCGGTCCTCCGCCCCCGAGGCCAGCGGGCCGGCCGACGCCGATGGCCTCCGGGGGCGCGGTACCGACCCCGGCCACCCGACCTCGCTCCATTGCAGCGCGAGTTCAGGCGCGGTCAACTCCAGTAGACATAGATGCTGACATGCCCGGTCTTGTCGTCCACTGTGACCTCCGCATGCTGGGCACCGCCGCCCGGCTTGATCGCGAAGTGCCGCCGACCGGGTGAGGGCACGTCGGGAATCACTTCGTTCGTGCCCGGTGAAGCCTGCAACCAGTTCTCGACGTCGACGGCCGGGGCCGAGAACGAAACGCGGAACGAGCGAGAGAACATACCGCCGGCGGTCGAGGACCGGAGGTCGCGGGCCGTCTATGGGATAGGGAGCCAATCGGGCCCAGTTGAGCGGAATCTCGAGTTGCTGCCGCCGCTCGGTTCGCTGGACCCAGGCGAGCGTGAAGACGACGAGGAGTACGAAGGCTAGGCCGACGCCAAGGAGAAATCTGACTCGCGGACTGCGAAACAGCTTCACAGGCCCCCGCCTCCCGACAACCATTCACCCTCGGGCCCGATCAGCCCTCGTCAGCCGCCGGGGCTTCGAGGATCTGCTCGACCGACTTGACGAGCTTCTCCATCGCGAAGGGCTTGCGGATGTAATCGCGGACGCCGAGCATCTCGGCGTAGGCGCGGTGGCGGCTCCCCTCGTTGCCGGTGATCATGATGGTGGGGATCAGGCCGCCGGGGCGGCCTTTGAGCTTCTCCAGGACGAGGAAGCCGCTCTTCTTGGGCATCATCATGTCGAGGATGACCAGGTCGGGGTTCTCGCGCTCGGCGATGGTCAGGCCGGCGTTGCCGTCGCGGGCGACCATGACCTTGTAGCCCTTGGCCTCGAGGACGGTTCGCATCGACTCGATGATGTCGTTGTCGTCGTCAACGAGCAGGACCGTCTTCTGTGCGGACATTGCGACCCACCCCCGTCCGTCGTGATACTGGCGCGCGATCGTTCGTGAACCTCGCGGGACCGCTCGATGATAAGGCGCGGCGAGGGTC
>JAJYDH010000473.1 GCA_021777685.1 Planctomycetota bacterium
CAGCCGGCCTTCGGGCTCGGCCATGCCTCGGACCGCCTCGACCGCCGCGACCACCGGGGGGGCCATCAGGACCATGCCGGGCCCGCCCCCGAAAGGGCGGTCGTCGACCTGCCTGTGCTTCCCCTCGGCCCAGTCGCGGATGTCCCAGAGCCTGACCTCGACGAGCCCCTTGTCGATCGCCCGCCGGAGGATGCTCTCGCCCAGGAAGCCTTCGAAGAGGGCGGGGAACAGCGTCAGGACGTCGACTCGGAGCGCGGGTTCGGCCATCGGTCGGATCTCGGCGAGGGCTTGCGACGGCCCTCGGTGGTTCAGGCCGTGGCCGGGGGCGTCTCGGTCGAGGGCGACCCGGCGGGGACGGTCGGGGCGGTGGCCGAGGGCACCGGCGTCGCGACGGGCGCCGGGGTCTCGTCGACCTTCCAGTCCTCGCCCGGCGCGGGCTTGGTGACGTTCTTGGCCTTCAACAGGGCCGCGACCTTCTCGCTCGGCTGGGCGCCGACGGAGAGCCAGTAGCGAATCCGGCTGACCTTCAAGACCGTGCGGGCGTCGGCGTTGCGGACCATGGGGTCATAGTGGCCCAGTTCCTCGATCGCGGTCCCGTCACGCCCCGTGCGGGAGTCCATGGCGCAGATCCGGAAGAACGGGCGATGGCGGCGGCCGAACGACTTCATGCGAATGCGGACCACTCGAACACTCCACTTTCAAGAAGGAACGGCTCGGACGCATGGCGAGTCCATCGGAGACTTCCCCAATCGAAACAAGGCCGGTCCCGAGCCCACGGCGGCCTTGCGCCTCCGGTCGGATCGTAATAATCCGCCTTCGGCATCCCCTGTCGATCGACCAGCAAGACAAGAAACCCAGGCAGGATTTATCCCGCCGGACGGAAGAGACGGAAATTCGTCGCAGAGCAAATCCCAGCGAAAGCGGTCGTTGGGATGGTGATCATTAAGAAGACGATCATCCCGCGTTTGAAGTACCGAACTTCATCCTTCATCTCGGCGAGAATGATCGCGGCTTGGTGAAGGTCGGATCTGATGCCGACGACGTGCTTGGTCATGCCTTGGCCTTACCCTTCGGCTTGGGGGTGGGGTAGGTCAGTTCGACGATCGAGTCGAGGTCAATAATCGCGGTCTGTTGGTCGCCGTACTTGAGGAACACGGTTTCGAACACGGGCGAGGCGAGGATGGTCTCGGGGTGGGAAACGGGGTAGATCCCGCCCGATCCCGTGTGGATCGAGAATGGCTTGTAGGGCTGGCGTTCGATCGCCGCACGGATGGTCTCATACTTCATGGTCAAACCCCCGCCGGACCGTTGAGGGCGATCTGTCGCTTGAAGCCAATACCGCTTCCCGCTGACTCAATAGCAATCTGGCTGCCGCGAGTCCCTCCTCATCCTCAAGGCCCCAAACTCCGCCCGCATCGGGACGACCGGCCGCCATCGCGAGATTCGACAGCGTCTGGCCCAGCCGCCATTCGGGATGGGCACGGCCCAATTCGTCCAAGACCTCCAGCAGTTCCGATCGCATCTCCTGAGCTTTCATTATCATGCAGGCCGGGTCAGGACCCGGCAATTCCATGGTAGGAGGTAAGAGGAGTCACGCGAACGGGATCATTGTCGAGGATTGCGGCGTGGCGGATTTCAACGATTCGCCGAGCAATCATCTCGATCTTCTCGTCATCAATATTCTCTGACTCCACAGCCACAGCATTATCGTTGTCGCTATTTTGTATGTACATCTTCTTGGGCCGCCTGGCGGCCGGTTGAGCCGGAACCACATCACTTCCCCGGCGGCCCCGGCTGCGGCCCATCCTTCCCCTTGTTTTCCTTCATCTCCCGACGCTTCTTGCGCTCTTCCTTCTCGCGTTCCTTGCGGAGCTTCTCTTTTTCCTTGGGCGAGAGCCGCTTGCCGGTCCCCTGCTTGGGGGCCACCAATCTCGCCCCGGGGTTGAAGGCTCCGGCCTTGCCCAGCCCGGTCATGGCGCGGATCTTGTCGAGCATCGACATCTGCGACATCTGCTTGACGAAGGCCGCCATCGCGTCGAACTGCTTGACCAGCCCCGAGACGTCCGAGGGGTCCACCCCGGCGCCGGCGGCGATCCGCCTCCGGCGCGAGATGTCGATGAGGTGAGGGTCGCGGCGCTCGGCCTTGGTCATGCTGTCGATCATGCCCTGGATGCGCTTGACCTCGCCGTCGGCGTCCATCCCTTCCAGGGTCCCGGACATCTGGCTCATGCCGGGGATCATGCCCATCAGGTCCTTGACGGACCCCATCTTCTTCATCTGCGCGAGCTGCTGGCGGAAGTCGTTGAGGTCGAACTTCCCCTTGGCCAGCTTCTCCTGCTGCCGCCTCGCCTCCTCCTCGTCGACGGCCCCCTGCGCGGCCTCGACCAGGCCGACGATGTCGCCCATCCCGAGGATCTGGCCGACGATCCGGCCGGGCTCGAAGGGCTGGAGCTTGTCCAGCTTCTCGCCCATGCCGACGAACTTGATCGGCACGCCCGTCACCTGCTTGACCGACAGCGCGGCGCCCCCTCGGGCGTCGCCGTCGAGCTTGGTGAGGATCACGCCGTCGAGTTCCAGGGCCTCGTTGAACGCCCCGGCCGAGGCAACGGCGTCCTGGCCGGTCAGGGCGTCGCAGACGAAGTAGACCTGATGCGGCTTGACCTTCTTCTCGATCTGCTTCAGTTCGGCCATCAGGTCGTCGTCGACGTGGAGCCGGCCGGCGGTGTCGAGCAGGACCGTGTCGCGGCCCTGGCGGTTGGCCTCGATCACGGCTTCCTGGCAGACCTTGACCGGGTCCGAGTCGGCCTTGCTGAAGACCGGGACCTGGAGCTGCTGGCCGATGACCTTGAGCTGCTCGACGGCGGCGGGGCGCTGGAGGTCGGCCGCGACGAGCAGGGGCTTGCGGCCCTGGGCGGCGAGCATCCGGGCGAGCTTGCCGGTGGTGGTCGTCTTGCCCGAGCCCTGGAGCCCGCAGAGCATCAGGATGGTCGGGCCCGACTTCTCGAACCGGATCGAGGTGTCGACCGGCCCCATCATCTCGACCATCGCGTCGTGGACGATCTTGACGACCTGCTGGTCGGGCCGGACCGCCTTGATCAACTGGGCGCCGACGGCCTTCTCGTTGACCCGGGCCATGAACTCCTGGACGACGTTGTAGTTGACGTCCGCTTCCAGGAGCGCCGTGCGGACTTCCTTGAGCCCCTCGGCGATGTTCGCCTCGGTCAGGAGCCCTCGCGCGCGGAACCGCCCGAACGCCGTCGAGAGCCGCTTCTGGAGATCGTCGAACATGGCAGATCCGTTCCCAAACGTCCGGCATTTCTCGCCGAGAATCCAAGATTCTAGTCGTTTCGGGCCCCATCCGCAACGGCAATGGCCGCGAGTTTCCAGGGTCGAGCGACGGGGCGGGTCGGTCAGATCGTGAGCTTGGACGGCCGGCAGGGTAGGCCCTACCCCGACCCTGGCTTTCCGGTTACCATCCGCGATCCTCGGGCAGCGCATCGCCGACGCTGGCCGCCCGATCGACCGTCAAGGGGAGCGTTGAGCGTGGAGTCACTCTGGATCGCCGTCGCCGTGCTCATCTGCACGCTGGTCGGGACCCTGGTCGGGTCCGTCTTGCGGGGACGCCTGGAGGAGTCGCACCTCGGCGGCGACTCCAAGGACGTCATCAAGCAGTGCATCGGCCTGATCGCCACGATGGTGGCCCTGGTCCTCGGGCTCCTGGTGGCCTCGGCCAAATCGGCGTTCGATGCTCACAATACCGGCTTCCGGGCGCTGTCCACGAACGTCATCGTGCTCGACCGCTCGCTCGCCCGGTACGGCCCGGATGCGGAGCCCGCGCGGGAGCTGCTCCGCAAGACGCTCGCCTCGATGATCGACCACCTCTGGCCCCCCCACGCCTCCGTCCCCGCGACCTCGCTGGACGACCGGGGCCTGACGGCGGAGGCCGGGCTGCTCTACAACGCGATCCGCGACCTGTCGCCGAAGGACGACGGCCGCCGCGAGATCAGGTCGCAGGCGCTCCAGATCAGCTCCGACTTGGCGAAGACCCGCTGGTCGCTGGGGCTGCCGCCGTCTCCCTTGCTCCCGAGGCCGTTCCTGGTCGTGCTCCTGGCCTGGCTCACGGTCCTCTTCGGCGGCTTCGGCCTGCTCACGCCCCGGAACGGGACCGTCATGACGATCCTGTTCATCGGTGCCCTCTCGATGGCCGGGGCCCTCTTCCTGATCGTCGACATGGGCGAGCCGTTCGAGGGGCTGATCCAGGTCTCCGGCGACTCGCTCCGCTACGCCCTCTCGCAGCTCGGCCTGCCCTGATCGGCCGGGATGCGGGAGCGGATTTCTTCGAAATCCGGGCGATCCCGGAAAAAACACGTATAAAGTCCGGCGCTCGGTCCTGAATGTAAGGGACGGAGGGACGAGATCCCCCGCCACCCCCATCCGAGGACCGCGCCCATGCCCGCCACCGAAGCCCAGATCCGCGCCAATCAGGCAAACGCCGCGCGAAGCACCGGCCCGAAGACCGCCAAGGGCAAGGAGAAGTCCCGCGCCAACGCCATCAAGCACGGCCTGACCGGCGAGGGGATCGCGCTGGCACCCGACGACGCCGCCGAGGTCGAGCGCCGGGCCGCCGCGTACCAGTCCGAGTTGAAGCCGACGACCGAGCTGGGCCGGGGCCTGGCCCGGCGGATGGCGATCCTCTCGGTCCGGATGGACCGCTCGGTCGCGCAGGAGACCGCCGCGCTCTCCGCTCGGGTCCGCCGGGCGGAGGCGGAGGCCCAGGCGAACGGAGACGACCCGTCCGAGGCGGCCCGTCGGGCGATGTTCGACCCGTCGAAGGAGGCATGCCTGGCGAGGAAGTACGAGGCGGCGGCCGAGAGGGGCTTCTTCCGGGCGTTGAAGGAGTTGCGGCAGGTCGAACGCCAGGCCCGGGTCGAGCCGGCGGCGCCGAAGGTCGAGGCGGCTCCCGAGAAATTGGGTTCGTCTTTGCCCGCGAAGGCGACCGGCCC
>JAJYDH010000474.1 GCA_021777685.1 Planctomycetota bacterium
TGGGGCCGCGCCGATCGCGCCCGGAGCAAGCTCCGGGGCCAGAAAGCGGGAGCAAGCTCCCGCACTCCAAAAAATGGCCCGGAAATCTCCGGCCGTGGGCCCTCTCCCGGAGGGAGAGGGAGGCAGAGGAAGAGAACGCACCATGAAGATGCTCGCGAAGCTCGCGACGGCGGCCTTGGTCGCCGCGCTTGCCCCGGCCTCCGGCCTGGTCTCGGCCCAGTTCGCCCCGACCAAGGTCGAGGGCCCCAGGCCGGCGGCGAAGGCCGAGGAGGCCAAGCGTGTTGATCGGGTCGAGGTCAAGGGAATCATCCTCCAGGCCCCGGCCAAGGTCGCCGCCCCGCAGATCCACCTGATGATCGCCCAACCGGCCGTCGCGATCCCCGTCGCGCCGGCCGGGGCCGGCGCGGCGCCCGACCTCGGGCCGCTGACGAAACAGATGGTCCAGAACCTCCGGCCCCTGTTCCGGGCCGAGATGCGGTTCTTCTCGGCGGCCTGCGACCCCCTGCCGGATCAGCGGCGGTCGATCGCCCTCGAAGTCGGCGTGGCGCTCAAGGACGCCGCCAGGCAGCTCGCCGAGGTCCAGCACGCCCTCCAGAACGGCGGCTGGCGGGGCGGCGTGATCCCCGACGCCCGCAAGATCATCCGCGAGGCGTTCGAAAACTCGGCGAAGGCCCATCTCCCCGCCGAGAAGCTCGCCCGCTACCGGGCCGAACTGGACGGGCGGAAGGAGGACCAGCGGCGGGCGATCGCCCTCAACCTCGTCGCCAACATGGACCGGCTCCTGGTCCTCGGCCCCGACCAGCGGACCAGGCTCGCCGACTCGCTCCTGGAGCACTGGGACGAGCGGACCTTCCCGACGCTCGAAAACATCGCGAACTACGAGGCGTACTTCCCCAACATCCCCGACAAGCACATCACGCCGATCCTCTCCGAGGCCCAGCGGAAGGCCTGGCAAGGGGCCCAGAAGGTCACGTTCGGCCAGTCGTTCAACTTCTTCAACAACAACGGCGTCCAGGAGGAGCCCGAGCCCCAGGATGAGGACGAGAAGGCCGCCCTGGCCGAAGAGGAGGTCAAGAAGCCATGACCGCCGCCCGCCCCTGGCCCCTCCTCGCGATCCTCCTCGTCGCGGCCGTCCCCCAGGCCCACGGGCAGGACGACCTCGACGACCCCGAGGAGCCGCCGGTCGTCAACAACGTCGCGATCGACGAGTCGAACTTCGACCGCTGGGTCTACGGCAACATGGGCGGCACCGGCGCCAACGCCCGCGACCGGCTCGAATCGCTCCTGACCCTCAACATCGACGAGGCCGACCGCGTCTGCAAGCTGACCGACGCCCAGAAGAAGAAGCTCCGGCTGGCCGGGCACGGCGACCTCAAGCGGTTCCTGGAGCGCGTCGACGAGGCCAGGCGGGTCTTCCACAGGCTCAACCGCGATCAGAACAACATCAACGCGATCTACCAGGAGACCGTGCCGCTGGCGACCATGCTCCGGGCCGGGCTGTTCGGCGACGAATCGTTCTTCGGCAAAACCCTCCGGACGACCCTCGACCCCGAGCAGGCCGGCCGCTACCGGGCGAACCTCGAGGAGAAGGCCCGGTTCCGCTACCGGGCCAAGGTCACGGTCGCCGTGGCGAATCTCGACGCCGCCGTCGGCCTCACCGCCGACCAGCGGCGGAAGCTCGTCGAGCTGGTCATCCGGGAGACCCGGCTCCCGGTCAAGTCGGCCGCGAATTACGAGAATTACGTAGTCCTCTACAAGATGTCCCGGCTCCCCGAGGAGAAGTTCCGGCCGATCCTCGACGAGGCCCGCTATCGCGACCTGAACCGCCAGTTGCAGCAGTCCCGCAACATGGAGCAGTTCCTCAAGGCCAACGGCTACCTCGACGAGGAAGAGCCCGCGAAGCCGGCCGAGCATGGGCATGATTGACCGGAGGGATCGAACCATGTTCGAGGCAATCGAGTCGGGTATTTCTTCCTCCCCTCTCCCTTTGGGAGAGGGGCCGGGGGTGAGGGGCGTCGCATCGCCGGCGAGCCGGAAGAAGGCTTCGGCCGGTCGTCGCTCGACCGGCGACGACCCTCACCCCGGCCCTCTCCCGAAGGGAGAGGGAGGCAGACGCCCGAGGTCGATCGGGATCGGATTTGTCATCGTCCTGATCCTATCCTCATCGGCGAAGGCCCAGCTCCCCTCGACGCACTCCGGCGAGGTCGTCCCTCGCGACGTCCGCGAGATGTACGACCGGGGCCTCCAGTTCCTCGCCTCGTCGCAGACCGACAAGGGGGACTGGGCCGGCGGCGGCGAGCAAGGGCCGGGCGTGACCGGGATGGCCGTGCTGGCGCTGCTGGCCTCGGGCGAGGACCCCAACTTCGGGCTCTACAGCAACCACATCCGCAAGGCCCTCCGGAGCATCATCAACGCCCAGGACGCCGCCACCGGCTTCTTCGGGATGAGCATGTACCACCACGGCTTCGCCACGCTCGCCCTGGCCGAGGCGTATGGCGCCGTGGACGAGCGGGACCTCTGGCCCGAGGGCAAGGGGCCCCGGTCGATCGGCCAGTCGCTGGAGCTGGCCGTCCGCGCGGCGATCACCTCGCAGAAGGGGAACCCCAACAACGCCTGGCGGTACTCGCCCAGCGGCAAGGACGCCGACACGTCGGTCAGCGGCGCCGTGGTCGTCGGCCTGCTCGCCGCGAGGAACGCCGGGATCGAGGTCCCCGACGAGGCGATCGACAAGGCGATCGGCTACTTCAAATCGATGACGTCCAAGGGGGGCGAGGTCGCCTACTCGGGCGGCATGGGCGGCTTCGGCGAGTCGATGGCCCGGAGCTCGATCGCCACGCTGGCCTACGCCGTCGCCCGCCGGAAGGACTTGGCCGAATACAAGGCGACCCTCGCCTACATCAAGCAGCGGATCGACCAGCCCGCCCAGTTCTACATGGAATATGTCCGCTACTACGAGGCCCAGGCCCTCTACCAGGGCGACATCGAGGCCTGGGAGAAGTGGAACAAGCTGACCGTCCGCCAGCTCAAGGAGTCGCAGGGGCCGGACGGCAGCTTCAAAGGGCAGTTCGGCCCCACCATCTCCACCTCGCTCTCGCTCCTGGCCCTGGCGCTCAACTACCGCTTCCTGCCCATCTACGAACGGTAAGGACGTGGCCCCTCATGAATCGCACGCGGCCCGCTTTCGAGGATCAGGACGGCCTGTCGCCAAGCCCCGAGCCCGACTCGTTCCCACGCTCCGCGTGGGAATGCCGTCCTGGCCGCTCTGCGGCCGTACTCGGGTCGGCGGTCCGGACGACGCGGAGCGTCGAAGACGGCATTCCCACGCGGAGCGTGGGAACGAGCTTGCTGGCCCTGGCCGCGATCGGGTTTTTCGCTAACATCGTCCGGGCCGACGAGCCGCCCAAGGCCGCGCCCACCGGCCCCGTCCTGAACCTGGTCGACGGTGGTTTCGCCCCCGGCGAACCCCGCGATTCCGACCGGCCGGGCACGCTCCGCTGGCAGTCGCCCGCGTTCGCGACCCCGTTCGACTTCTCCCTCGACGGGGTCGCGTCGATCCGGTTCCCGGTCGCCGAGAAGGGGCCGAGGCCCGCCGGGGCCTTCGGCTTCGAGCTGACCGGGGGCGATGTCCTCTACGGCTCGCTCGTCGCGCTGGACGACAAGGCCGCCGAGCTGGACGTCCCGAAGCTCGGCCGGCTCAAGGTCGAACGGTCGCGGCTCCGGCGGTTTTTCCGCTGGAAGGACGGCGCCGACCTCGTCTACAACGGGCCGAACGGCCTGTCCGGCTGGCGCGAATTCACGCCGATCGGGCCGAAGCCCCAGGCGGCGCGGAACGCGGTCAACCGGGTCGGGGTGGTGGCCCAATTCAACGCGAACGGCCAGCCGGCGTCGAAGCCCGCCCCGCCCGCCAACCCGCCCTCCCCCAAGTGGCGCGACGAGGGGGGCCAGCTCGTCACCGACCAGGAAGGGGCGACCATCCAGGCCGACGTCGGCCTGCCCGCCCGCGCCCGGCTGGAGGTCGAGCTTTCCTGGAAGAACTCGCCCGACTTCCTCCTGGCGCTCGGCGTGGGCGACACGCTCGACGACCAGACGGCCGGGCGGGCGTTCCGCGTCGAGGTCTGGGACGGCCAGCTCGTCCTGGCCCGCGAGACCGACCGCGAGGCCGACCTCGCCACGCTCGGGCCGATCCCCAACGGGCCCGGCGAGGTCAAGCTCCAGGTCTTCCTCGACCAGGAGTCCGGCAAGATCCAGGTCTTCGCGATGACCGGCGAGCCGATGGCCGAGCTGAAGCTTGGCGGAGGGCCCGCGCTTCCGGGCCTCCGCCTGACCAGCCACCGGGGCGACCTCCGGCTCGAACGGCTCCAGGTCGCCCGCTGGGACGGCGAGACCCCGCGCCCCTCGGGGGCCGACCCCTCGCGCATCCAGCTCGTCGACGGCTCGATCGAGCGAGGGCAGGTCGAGCGGCTCGACCCCCAAACCCGCGAGTTCGTCGTCCGGGGCGAGTCGGGCGAGTCCCGCGTCCCCGAGGATAAGGTCGCCGTCGTCCAGCTCGCGAAGCCCGGCGAAGAGGCACCCGGGACCGTCCTCGCGGTCTATCAGGACGGCACCCGAATCGGCGGCGACTGGGTCAAGTTCGAAGGGGGTTCGCCCGTCCTGAAGGCGCCGGGAATCGAAGGGCCGCTGCGGCTCCCGCTCGACGGGATGAGGTCGATCGACGTCCTCCGGCACGACGGCAAGGCCCTCGACAAGGGCGCCGGGGCCGGCACGCTGGAGATGGACGGCCTCCGGCTCGTCGGCCACCTGGCCGATTCCGACGAGCGGCCGGGCGAGAGCAGCCTGGCCTGGCAGCCCCTGGCGAGCGAATCGGCCGCCCGGCTCCGCCCCGGGACCTCCGGGAAGATCGTCTACCGGGCCCCGCCGCCGAAGGTCGCGGCCGTCCGCCAGCCCGCACCGAGCCGCGTCGTGGTCCGCCGGAACGTCGTCGAGGGCGTGGTCGACG
>JAJYDH010000475.1 GCA_021777685.1 Planctomycetota bacterium
CCTGATCACCGGGACGCTCGACCTGACCCGGATCATCGAGTGGCAGGACCGGCACACCTGGGGCGTCTTCGTCCAGCCGCTGGGGTTCCTGCTGTTCCTCATCAGCGGCTTCGCCGAGACCAACCGCCTGCCGTTCGACCTGCCCGAGTCGGAACAGGAGCTGGTCGGCGGGTTCCACACCGAATACTCGGCGATGAAGTTCGGCATGTTCTTCCTCGGCGAGTACCTGCACATCATCACGGTCAGCTTCCTGACGGTGATCCTCTTCGGCGGCGGCTGGAACCCGCTCCCGTTCGTCTCGATCGGGCACCAGGAAGGGTGGCTCTGGGCCCTCATCAAGCTCGCGGTGATCACGGGCAAGGTCGGCGCCATGATCGTCTTCGTGATGTGGATCCGGTGGACCCTCCCCCGGTTCCGGTATGACACGCTGATGGACATGGCCTGGAAGCGGATGATCCCGCTGGCCCTGGTCAACCTGACCGCCACCGCCTGCATCCTTTACGCGCTCCGCGACCTCCTGCATTACAAGTTCTATTGATCCACGCCCGGGCGACCCGGAAGACGAAGACTCGGAGGGTGCGACGTTGAAGGCCGACGATCCGAACGTGAAGCGGGTGACCCCGCCGGTGCTGACCTGGTCCGAGAAGACCTATCTGCCCCAGATCCTCGGCGGCCTGCTAGTGACCGGCCGGCACATCCTCGGCGCGGCGCTGGGCAAGGGGGCCGTCACCGTCCAGTATCCCGAGGAGCAGCACGTCCCCAGCCCGAATTACCGGGGCGTCCACCGGCTCAACAAGGACGACCAGGGGCGGGTCAAGTGCGTCGCGTGCATGCTCTGCGCCACGGCCTGCCCGGCGCACTGCATCGACATCGTCGGGGCCACGGCGCCCGACTCCTGGCCCGATCGCGAGAAGTACTGCGAGAGCTTCGTCATCGACGAACTCCGCTGCATCTACTGCGGGATGTGCGAGGAGGCCTGCCCCGTCGAGGCCATCGAACTGACCGGCCTCTACGACTTGACCGGCCTGTCTCGCCAGCAGATGATCTTCGACAAGGCCAAGCTCCTCTCGGTGTTCGACCTGACCAAGGACGCCGAGCCGATGCGGTACAACAGCCCGCCGGCCCCGGGCGTGCCGACCTCGACCCAGGTGATCCCGACCAAGTTCACCTCCGGGCCGTTCGACCAGTAAGAGCCGTCGTCAAGACCCCGGACCACCGACCCGCCGAAGGACGACCGAGACCGTGGACGCAATCAGCCGACTCGACCTGTTTACCGTGATCGCGGTCATCGTCCTCGGCGCCACCGGGACGTACCTGCTCCTGCCGCACGGCCACGGCCGGACCCGGCCGAAGCTCGCCCATCAGGTCGGCTACGCCCTGTCGGCCTTGTCCGCCCTGATCCTGATGGCGATGATGAGGTTCGGCAAGGCGGACGTCGAGATCCTTTCGAAGGCGTTCTTCTACGTCTTCGCCTTCGGGGCGGTCTTCGGCGCGATCCTCACCGTCACCAGCCGCGACCCGATCCACAGCGCCCTCTGGTTCGCCGCGGTCGTCCTGGCGACGTCCGGGCTGTTCCTGCTCTCCGGGGCCCAGTTCCTCGCGGCGGGCACGGTCATCGTCTACGCCGGGGCGATCATCGTCACGTTCCTGTTCGTCATCATGCTCGCCCAGAAGGAAGGCCGGGCGATCTACGACCGGATGGCCCGGTCGCCGTTCCTGGCGACGCTCGCCGGCTTCCTGCTCCTGTTCACGCTGCTCTACTCCCTGGTCGGCATCCAGAAGAAGGGCCCCGCCGCGACCGACCACAACGCATATGTCGCGGGCGGCCGGATCGTCCCGGCCTCCGAGCGGCTGGGGATGAATTCCAGGTCGCTCTCGCCCGATCAGTCGAAGGTCTTCAATCGGGCCGTTTCCGACGCGAACCGCCTGCCCGAGGCGACCATCGCCGAGGCCAAGGGGACGCACGTCGCCGACGGGACGCACGTCGCCGGGCTCGGTGCCACGCTCTTCACCGACCACCTCGTCACCGTCGAGCTGGCCGGGGCCCTGCTCTTCGTCGCCCTGATCGGTGCCCTGGCCCTCGCGCCCCCCCGGGCCCCGATCCGGCCGACCGTCCCCGTCATCGTGTCCGAGCCCGCCTCGCCGGCCCGGCTGACCTGATCCGACCCGACCCGACCCGACTCGACCCCCGAACCATCGTCCTCGACGTCCCGAGAATCTCGCCATGAACGCCTTCAGCTTCGAGATGCTCACGAATTACCTGATGCTCGGCGCCGCGCTCATGGCCGTGGGCATGCTGGGGTTCCTGTCGAGGCGGAACATGATCGTCATGTTCCTCTCGGCCGAGATGATGCTCCAGGGGGTGGCGCTCACGCTCGTCGGGTTCGGCCGCTACCACGGCAACTGGACCGGCCAGGTGTTCACGATCGTCATCCTGACCGTGGCCGCCTGCGAGGCGTCGATCGCCCTGGCTTTGATCCTGGTCCTGTTCAACCGCCGGTCGTCGCTCGACGTCTCGCTCTGGCAGGAGATCCGCGAGCCCGGCCAGCCGCCGACGATGGACCGCGCGAGCGAGGCCGAGCCCGAGCCCGCCTCGACCGGGCCGGAGACCTATCCCCATCTGCTGATCGCCGGCAGGGAGCCCGCCCATCCGGTCGAGGCGTGGACCCACCGCCGGGACTGATAGGCACCCAGAAGAGACGTAACCCCGCAGGATTGACCAGACCGCGGCCGACCGATCGCCAAGTTTCCGGAGCAGTGCACTGATGGACGCCTTCGTTCGCAACGCCTGGCTGGTGCCCTTCCTGCCGCTCCTCGGCGCTCTGATGGCCGCCGCCGGCGGCAAATGGCTCAAGGAGCACTCGCACCTGCCCGTGGTCGCCGGGATCGGCCTGTCCTTCCTGGTCTCGCTGGGGTTGCTCTTCTCCGTCGGCCACACCGAGGCTGTCCCGCGCTCGTTCGACTGGCTCACGGTCAGCGGCCTGGTCGTCCCGATCAAGTTCCAGGCCGACGGCATGACGACGATGATGCTGTCGATGGTCACGTTCGTCGCCACGCTGATCGCCATTTATGCCTCGGGCTACATGGCGGGCGACCCCGGCTACGCCCGGTTCTTCGCCGTCGTCGGCCTGTTCGTCGCCTCGATGACCGGGCTGGTCCTCTCGGCGAATTACCTGCTGACCTACGTCTTCTGGGAAGGGGTGGGCGTCTGCTCGTACCTCCTGGTCGGCTTCTGGTACGCCAAGCCCGAGGCGGCGGCGGCGGCCAAGAAGGCGTTCCTGGTCAACCGGGTCGGCGACGTCGGCTTCGCCATCGCCATCTTCTGGATGTGGACGACCGCGATCGAGCCCGAGGCCGCGGGCGTCACCCGTCTCGACTACGCCAACATCCTCAACCATGTGAACCTCGACCACCTCCGGGCGTTCTTCCCCGCCGCGCTCGTCGGCATCCCGCTCCTGCTCTTCTGGGCGGCGACGGCCAAGTCGGCGCAGGTGCCGCTCTACGTCTGGTTGCCCGACGCGATGGAAGGCCCCACGCCGGTCTCGGCCCTGATCCACGCCGCGACGATGGTCACGGCCGGCGTCTATCTGGTCGCCCGGTCGACCCCGATGCTCCTCGAAGTGCCGGGCGTGCAGTTGACGGTCTCGGTCATCGGCTGCGTCACGGCGCTCCTGGCGGCGTCGATCGCCCTGACCCAGACCGACCTGAAGCGGGTCATGGCGTACTCGACGGTCAGCCAGCTCGGGTACATGTTCATGGCCCTGGGCGCCGGGGTGAAGGGCGTGGCCGGATTCGCGATCATCGCCGGGATGTTCCACCTGTTCACCCACGCCTTCTTCAAGGCCCTCCTGTTCCTCTCGTCCGGCAGCGTGATGCACGCGATGGGCGGGGTGATCGACATGCGGCATTTCAGCGGTCTCCGGAAGCGCCTGCCTTACACTCACGCGACGTTCGTCTGCGGGGCTCTGGCCCTCTGCGGCCTGCCGATCTTCGCCGGCTTCTGGAGCAAGGACGAGATCCTCTCCAGCCTCAAGATGGCGGCACAGACTTCGAACGAATCGGGCGGGACCGGGTGGGGCTGGGCCTACTACGCGATCTACGCGACGGCCGTGCTCACCGCGTTCATGACCGCCTTCTACACCGGCCGTGCCTACTTCATGACCTTCTGGGGCCCGGAGCGGTTGCCCGACCCCTCCCTGATCGAGGCCCACCACGGAGCCGACGAGCCCGAGTCCGCCCACGGCCACGCCGCCGACCACGGCCACGCCGCCGACCACGGCCACGGCGGGCACGACTCGCACTTCGGTCACGAGTCGCCCCCGGTGATGACCATCCCCCTGATGATCCTGGCCGTCTGCGCCGTCGGCGTCGGGATGGCGTTCGGGCCGACCGGGCTGTTCGAGCATCACCTGGAGCAGACCTACGGGCTCCACGCCGCCGAGCACGCCGCGACCGAGCACGCCCCCGCCGGCGAGCATGCCGCGGCGGCCGAGCACGGCGCCGAGCACACGCCCGACTACGCCACGATGGCCGTCGGCACGCTGGCCGGGCTGTTCGGCCTGGCCCTGGCGTTCGCCCTCTACTTCAAGCCGAGCCCGGTGCCGGCCCGGCTCGCCGGGCAACTCGGGCCGCTCTACCGGGCGTCGCTCCACAAGTTCTACATCGACGAATTCTACACCAGCATCGTCATCTGGCCGACCCGGTTCCTGGGGGTGACGGCGAACATCCTCGACAAGTCGCTGATCGACGGCCTGGTCCAGGGCGTCTCCTGGGTCCCCCGGCTGGTCGGCCGCTACCTCCTGGGGCCGATCCAGAACGGCCTGGTCCAGTACTACGCGGCCGTCACCGCCCTGAGCGTGGGGGCGTTGCTGCTGGCCCTGCTGTTCTTCGTCTGAGCGTCTTTTGTAGGGTGGGCCGAGTGAAACGAGGCCCACCAGCATTCTTTCCCGAACCGTGGTGGGCCTCGTTTCACT